>JBNLCD010000320.1:0-6770 GCA_050303635.1 Anaerolineae bacterium | reverse complement strand
CGTTTCTTTTCATTGGGAATGGCCACGCCAACATCCAGACAAATAAATTGATAGCCGTGTGCTTCGGTAATCGTGCCCACGGCGACACTGATGCGCGTTAAATCATCCGGTCCTTGGATTTCAATTTCAGCGACATCGTCGTGAATAGCCTGTAGACCAACTTTTAAAGTTCCCACGGAGACGGGTTGATAATTTTGCGATAGATCCAAACTCCGCTGGACGGTAATAACTGAGAATTCCATCGAAAGATAGCTCCCTTCAATAAATCATTTTCTTGATTATTTATGCTCTCTATCCAATCATACTGTGTTTAAAGAATTTGTGCTTGTCGAGACACCCCGCAATTTGCGACAATAGGAAGAAGGAGAAAATTTCATGAGTAAAAAAGAAACGCATTTCGGGCATCTCTGGGAAAGTTGGCATTTGGGACTCAAAGAAGCACAAGACATTTTGATTGACCATGCGCGTCAACGCAAAACCATTACTTATGGCGAGTTATCCGGTCTCATCCAGACGATTCATGTTCCGCATAATAGTTATGCGATGACAGGTTTATTGCGGGAAATTCATCACGAAGATGTGAAATATAAACGTCCCGGCTTGGCGACTTTAGTGGTCCGTAAATCCGATGGACGTCCGGGCGCGGGTTATTTTAAAGATATGATTGATGCCGGGGCGGATCAAATGACAATGGAAGCCTACTGGCAAGCACGTTTTGAAGAAATTTGTACCTACTGGCTGGAACACGACGAAGGCCGTTTGGAGTAAAACAAACCTATGGATAAGAAATTATTTATTGCCGTAGCTGGCAATATTGGGGTTGGTAAAAGCAGTTTAACGCGTCTGATTGGAAGTCATTTAGGCTGGCATCCTTTTTTTGAAGCCGTTGAAGAGAACCCCTATCTCGCTGATTTTTATGAAAATATGGGGCAATGGAGCTTTCATTCGCAAGTCTTTTTCTTGGGGCGACGCTTACAACATCATCGGCAACTGGTTGATTATCCCGATCATGTTATTCAAGATCGCAGTATTTATGAGGATGCCGAAATTTTCGCCGAGAATTTGCACCGTCGGGGCCTGATGAGCCAGCGCGATTATCAGACTTATCGGGATGTGTATGAAGGTATATCCGCTTTCTTGCCGCCGCCAGATCTATTGATTTATTTACAAGCACCCGTGGGCGTTTTAGCCGAACGTATTTCTCAACGCGGACGTGATTATGAGCGTAAAGTATCGATTGCCTATCTCAGTGATTTAAACGAGCTCTACGATCATTGGGCCAGAACATGCCAAATCTGTCCGGTGTATACCATTCAAACAGCTAATATGGATTTTGTGCATCAGCCGGAAGATTTTGAACAAATTATGACAGGCGTGCGTGGCCAGCTCAATGATATTGGGGCTGGTGATCATTTTCCTGAGTAACTCTCATTCGCAAATTGAGGGACACATTTGGGCTCTACGAAATTGCAAATCCAATAAAGGCGGACGACAGTTGCGTCCGCCCAACGTCTCAAAAACATGCTTCGTTTATTCTTCTTCCGGCACAGGTCGCCAGCTTGGTAGCAAAAAGAGGTAGTCCGTATCAGTTGGTGACACTAAAATAGGTTCGCCGTCGGGCAAATCCATTAACCAAATGCCATAGTCCGTTTCAGTTCGACCCAAAAACAGAATTTGAGTGCCGTCCGGTGACCACACGGGAGAATACTCATGGACATAGCCCAATTCTGGTGCAATTAACCGGGTATGTTCTTCGGTCTGCAAATCTAGGAGATAGAGCACTTGATGATCCACTGTATAACTACTGTAAATGATCTGGGTGCCATCCGGTGACCATGTTGGAGTGAGCGCTGACATGCCCGGACGCGGTTCGAAATATTCCACGGAATTGTCAGTTAAATCAAGGATGCCCAGCAGATTAGTCGGATTGGTCAGTTTGCCCTCGGTGACATTAAAAACATGAAAGATAATGCGTTCACCATCTTGGGTCCACTGCGACCATGTTGGGTTGTGGTAAGCATCGGCCCCAAAGCTTAATTGTTCGCGTGTCCCATCTTCAATGGATAGTTTGAAAAGTTCGTAAAAAAACGCTTCTGTTTGCGCTGAAAATACAATCGATGCACCGTCGGCTGACCAGATAGGCCAAACTTCATCAATATCATTGTCTGTTAAGGTCTGCAAATTCTGGCCATCGCTATCCATGATATATAGGTCACCATCCTCACCCGCCCCGCGATCTGAGCTAAATACAATTTGTTGACCATCAGGCGACCACGTCGCTTGGTGATCAACACCCGCATCATCAGTTAGTACCTTAAATTCACTGGTTTCGATATCAACCAGGCAAATTGAATAGAGATTGTCATCTTTACGGCAAGTCGTCACCATGTCAAAAAATATATCGGTGTCATCATCTTGCGCACGGACCGGCACAAACACTCCGCCACTGAGAAGCAGAAAAAGACTCAGCGATATGAGTAAACGTCGGGGAGATTGATAGGTCATGTTAAAATCCTTAAAATAAATGTGTATTTGAGGTTTAATTAGCTTGGACTTGGCCTTGCGTGCCGAAGCGGATGATTGCTGAATTGTGCGCAAGACAAGGGACTAAAGCCACCTTGTTAGGTTTATTTTTCGGGTTACCAGACAACTTCAGACCGATGCAATTCTTTAACAAGGGTCTTCAGGCCCTTGCTCATCCAAAACTCAAGTTACTTCATATTTTAAGGGGAAACCTACATATTCCCCAGAACAAAACTCATATCATGCAGATGACAAATTAATCGTTCAAAGTGACTATATCGATGACTGAAAAAAATAATTATCCCCCAAAGATGTGTGTAGTAGCGGGCGCGCTTATCAAAAAAGACGATCAAATTCTACTCGTACGCCAGACTTATGGCCGATTAACGGGCTATTGGGGTCTGCCGACGGGTTTTGTCGATGCTGGCGAAGAACCGCATGTGGCGGCGCTCCGCGAAACTAAGGAAGAAGCGAATATCACCGCTTCACTGATTGGCTTGCAAAGTGTGTCCATTTTTGAGCTAGATGGTCAGCCTGCTTTATATATGGCTTTTCTGGGCGAACATCAATCCGGTGAACCTGTGCCGGATGGCGTTGAAAATGATGGGGCACGCTATTTTTCACAAGAAGAACTGACGAATTGGCCGGAACCTATCGAAGAATTGACGGTATGGTTGGCCGAGCGCCATTGGTCCGACGATGATCAAATTTTACCGTTCCATGCGACGCATAATCTACATCCCATGTATCAAGGCACATTTGCTTAACCATTCGAGATTTTCCTAGAATCAGCGCATAATAGAGTTATCGCTTCCCCAAAAAGTCAACCGAGTGTGCTGAGAGGAAAATCTGATGGATAATCCTGTTTTCATCGCAACTTCAGACCAACAATTGACGCGTGCTGAAAACCTATCTGAAACAGAGTGGCAAGTTGAGGCTCTTCTCACTGGAATTAGTGTGACATGCTTAGTTGTGCATCCCATTGACCGTAATATTGTGTATGTCGGGACGCGCGAAAATGGTATGATGCGCTCCGTTGATCGTGGTCAAACATGGCAAGCCATTGGGCTCACTGATCAAGTCGTCAAATCCATTGCCATTTGTCGCGCCAATCCAGATGTCATCTATGTCGGCACGAAACCGCCGGGGATTTTTGTCTCGCGGGATGGCGGTCAAAATTGGCAAGAAAGTGAAGCGTTTCGCAAATTGCGTCGCTGGTTTTGGTTTACCCCCGCCGAAACTGGTGATCCTTATGTGATGGGCTTAGCCGTTTCGCCGACTAACCCCGATGTAGTCATTGCTGGCATTGAATTTGGTGGCATGTTCCGCAGTACTGATGGCGGCGAAACATGGCAAGGTCATTTGAAGAGCACCAGCCGCGATTGTCACAATTTACGTTTTCATGCGACAGATGGTAACTGGGTTTATCAAGCAGGGGGCGGTTGGCCAGCGGCGGCCAGTCAAGATGGTGGCGCAACATGGCGGCAACCCAAGCGCGGTTTACGATGGAGCTTGTATGCCATGGCGTGTGCGGCTGACCCGCAAGATCCCTCGATCTGGTATTTATCGGCGACTCCGCCCATCGTCTTGCCGGATTTGCAAAAAATGCCACGCGGTCATTGGGATGGTTCAGCCAATGCATTTATCTTCCGCAAAAAAGGCGCGGCCAAGTGGGAACGTTTAGGCGGCGGATTGCCACAACCGCTATCCCATATGGCGTATAGTCTGTTGACTGACATCTATGCGCCGGGTCATGTTTATGCTGGTTTAAGCAACGGCGATGTTTGGCATAGCGTCGATTACGGTGATAGCTGGACTCAATTACCCTTTAACCTGACACGTATCCAATATTCGCTGATAAAGCTGTAAATTCGCACGCGGCCATAGTGTTTTGAACGGGTTTCCGTAGAATAGTTGTGGTCAAAGCGTCTAACTCTATATTGCCTGCCTGCAGTATACTAAAGACGATCATCCATCCAAAAACCATGTTGGGAGTGCTGTGAGATGAAATTTACCAATGCCCGTCGGCATTTTAAATTTGCAATTATTCTTGCCCTATTTTTGATTAGCACCATCGGTACGAGCGTGCTGGCGCAAGATGGTGGTGGTCAAGTGTCGCCACCATTATCATATAAGCTGAATATCAATAATTTACGCCATGAATATCAAGGTTGGAATAACTGTGGTCCAACAACCATGACGATGGGTCTAAGTTATTTTGGCTATACATCCGACCAAAAACCTGCCGCGAGTTTCATGAAGCCGCATTATGAAGATAAGAACGTCAATCCGTGGGAAATGACGGCTTATGTCAATGAAGACGTGGCCCAAACACGTAATGTGCGCGCGCTGTATCGTCCCGGTGGCGATTTGGAATTACTCAAAACGCTCATTTCCAATGAATTTCCGGTCATTATTGAAGAAGGTTATGAACCGGAAGGTTATGACTGGATGGGACACTATTTGTTGCTCATTGGCTATGATGACACTGAGCAAAATTTCTATGCCTATGATAGTTTCTTAGGACACGGGAATTTCCAAGGTCTAAAAGAAGACTATGCGAGCATTGACGAATTCTGGCGGCATTTTAACAACACGTTCATCGTGCTCTATGCGCCGGAACGTGAAGAATATTTGATGGAATTGCTGGGTGAACGGGCGGATCTGGTTGAAGCTTATCAATATGCGTTTAATGTGGCCCAAGCGCAAGCCGCTGAAAATCCAGATGATAACTGGGCTTGGTATAACGCCGGCGATGCCTTGACCAAATTAGGTTATTATCCTCAAGCGACTGATTTCTTCACGGTTGCCTTTGATTTAGGGATGCCGTGGCGGACCTTGTGGTATCGCCATACCCCCTTTGAAGCATATTATGAGACAGGTAAATTCAACACCGTTATCCAATTGGTGCAATCATCGAAACTCACCACGCCCTATGTGGAAGAATTCCACTATTGGCATGGGATGGTTTTTGCTTCACAAGGACGGACAGCGGATGCCAAAGCCCAATTTAATCAAGCGCTGACCCATAACTCGAACTATCAAGCCGCTCGTGATCGTATTGCGGAATTAGATGCAGGGACATTCGTGGTCGTCTCCCAAACTGACAACCAATAGACAACTCGAATTTCACAAAAGTAGAGTGATAAAGAGCATGGTGCCAAGCATCGTGCTCTTTTTTGATATAGCAATATTGCCAAACTCCCCATGAGTTTCTGAAAAACTATAAATTACAGGCTATACTTGAAAAATATAGTCATTTGTAGAAGAGAGGGTACTTATGTCTATCAAAAAACTATTCTTGCTAGTCGTGGTTCTTATTGCTTTAGTCGTGAGTGGGATACAGCCAATTCCATCATCAAATGCGCAGGGAGATATTGGCGATAAAGCCTATGATGAATGGACTTTGGTCGAAATTCGCGATATTTCAGATGAGATTGAAGAAGCCGTGCAAGGCGCGCTCCCTGAATATATTTTTGACCGCCATGAAGCCAATGACCAAGGGCGGGTAGCCAGTCGCGTTGTGCATGCCTCGCTGTCTCCCAACGGCGAATTTATTCTTGTGTCCTTACAACTGAATGACCCTTCACCTGAAAACACAGGTGGCTTGTGTCTATACATCGTCTCCAATCAAAATATAAACTGTTCCTTGATGCCCCCATTTGCTTATTTTGAATCCGAATCTTTGCTCCGTTGGTCACCGAATTGGCGATATGTTGTTTTTCATACCAATTTTGTCGAATTTCAACGCAATAGTGACTTATGGTTATTTGATACCCAGACCGGGTTGAGCGAAAATATCACCCCCGATGCTGATCCTGCCGCGCGGTGGGGCAGTGACGAAGCTTTGAATGGTAATGTCTATTTTGATGGCGCAGTTATCTGGCAGGCGGAAAGTCGATCCTTCTATTTTTGGCGTTATATTCTAGGGACGGATCAGCCAGTCAGTGCCTATTTGATGCATTACCAAATTGGCAACCCAGAACCAACTGAAGTCGCATTTTTTGAATCAATCACGGAACCGGTGATTGGTTATGCGCGGCAAGCGGCCCTCTCACCCGATGAAAGCCAATTGGCGTTTGTGACTTATGATGAGCAACCTTTTGAGCGGTCACTCAATCTGTATACATTTGCCGACGACACGACCGAAACCTTGATGACAGGTCGTGACCTGCGTGAATATTGGAGCGATGACAAAAATCTTTTCTTAGAAAATGTCCAATGGCAGGGTGAAGAACTGTTCCTGT
>JBNLCD010000319.1:0-6771 GCA_050303635.1 Anaerolineae bacterium | reverse complement strand
CATCTTCAAGGCGGTGGATAATGGCAACACAGACACCGGTGGCCGTTTCAAGCGGTTCATCGGCCCCTAAATAATAAGCGTCTAATTCTTCACCATCTCCCGCGACGGTGTTGGGCACATAACCATAATTGACCAGATAAAGAATATCTTCCGTGGGATGCATACTGCCCAGCGGACGGTCAATGACAAGGCTCACCGTTTGACCTAAAAATTGACGGGCTAGATCAAGCGTGCTCATGATGCAGACTTACTTGCGAGTGGTTTCTTGGGATCACAGGGTAACATGACCGTAAAGGTTGAGCCTTGATTGAGCGCACTTTCAACCCAAATACGGCCCCCATGTTGCCCGACGATATTTTGCGCAATCGCTAAACCTAAACCGCTTCGGGTACCTAATTCAAGCACATTGCTTCCACGATAAAACTTATCAAATATATGCACTTGTTCATCAGGATTAATGCCCATGCCATTATCAATAATGGACAATGAGACAACATCGTTCTCGTCCCATAACTTAATCGTCAGCGCACCATTATCCGGTGTATACAAGATTGCATTTTGGAGAAGATTATTTATGAGTTGGCGTAACCGAATGGGATTGCCGTAAATGGCCGGACATTTATCAGGCAACTCTAGATTCAAATGTTGGCTTTTGCGGGACATAATTTCGTGAAAACCATCGACTGAATAGCGCACAATAATGCGCATATCCACTTCTTGAATCGTCGCATCAATCCCGGATTCAACTTTTTCAAGTTCGGTCAGGTCATTGATCAGACGTTTCATGGAATCGACGCTTAAAATAATGCGTTGCACGAAATTTTGTTGTTGTTCGCTCAAATCACCCATGCGGACCAGCAGTTCAGCATAGCCCACAATGGCGGTCAGGGGTGAGCGTAAATTGCGTGAAATATCAGAAATTAGACTACTCCGCAGGCGTTCGCGCGCTTTCAAGTGGGTGATGTCTTGCATAATCACCACCGAGCCTTGGCCCGTTTGGTGAGCCAGTTCAACATTGATAAATCGCTCAAATTCCGGCAAATAAATTTCGCCGCGTGTTTCTTCTTTGGCAATCAAACGCATCAAATCGGGATGGCGTACAACATCGACAAGGGACTTGCCTGCCACATTATCCGTAATATTGAAATATTCACAAAAAGCCTGATTGCAAGACGTAATAATACCTGTATCGTCAATTACTAAAAAAGGCGACGCAATTTTGTTCAATAAATCATCGGCGATTGGTAGCATGATCGCAAATTCCCTAACCCTAAAAGAATGAAGGGTTACCTACCCTTACCACGACGGCAAAGGACAGATAACCCTTTTTGAGCAGTATTGTTATTCAAAAATCCAGCGTTCGGTATCACGTGTCCAACTGAATAACTCATCATCATTGAAGAAGATGCCAACTTCACGTTGACCGGATTCGGGTGAATCCGAACCATGCACCAAATTGCGGCCAATATCCATACCAAAATCACCACGAATGGTTCCGGCGGGTGATTCATGGGGTTTGGTTGCGCCAATGGTTACACGGGCGGCGGCGGTGGCATTCTTGCCTTCAAACGCCATGACCACAACCGGACCACTGGTAATATATTCAACCAAGCCAGCATAGAATGGTTTACCCACATGTTCGCCGTAATGTTCAGCGGCAATTTCAGGGGTAACAACCATGAATTTCATGCCGATAAGCTTCAAGCCGCGCGTTTCAAAGCGACGCAAAATTTCACCACTGAGGCCACGTTGAACAGCATCTGGTTTAGCAATGATTAATGTACGTTCCAAAAGTAAAGCTCCTTATTGTCTTACTTCGCAGATAGACATTTAATCGGTTAAGCATTCGTAGGATACCACGCCCTGTCCAGAAAAAACAGCAATTTATTAGGTAGTAGTAAAAGGTTAACTGATAGAACAGCGGACAGCATATATGCTGTCCCTACATAGTCCTGTTTGCCAGTCGATTCATGTAGGGACGTACATCCCGTCCGCAAAATCAATAACAGCATCAGCCGCAAATTTACCACCACCATTTATTATGGGGCGTTGGTCCACTCTTAATTTTATATGCAAACCTTAAGATTTGCCCTTCCTAATATTTTAACTGATAACAGCGTGGTATATTCTACTAATAATAGAATTAATAAATTACATGGCAACATCAAGCTTCGGTGGTAGACTATAGAAATGATGGGTTTGGAGTATAAAAATGTTGAAAATTGTGATTATTGACGATGATATCAATATTTTAGACCAAATGGCTTATACATTGGAATTGGCAGGTTTTGAAACCTATAAAGCATCCAGTGGTAAAGATGGTGTCCAACTTGTTAGATCCTACGAGCCAGATTTGATTGTGAGTGATATCAATATGCCCGATATGGATGGCTACGATATTCTCCGCGCTTTAAAACAACAACACGAGACTGCCGATATCCCCTTTATATTTGTCACTGCGCAATCGGACCGTTCTTCATTTCGCGAGGGCATGGAACTCGGCGCAGATGATTTTCTACCCAAGCCGTTTTCCGGCAATGAATTGGTGAGTGCGGTAAGTACCCAAATTGCGAAACATCGTTTGGCTGAAGAGCGGCACGAAACCACGATGCGCATGTTGAAAAAGAATATTTCTTATGCGCTCCCGCATGAGTTACGCACGCCCTTGATGAGCATTATGGGCTATGCCGACGTGATCTTGAGTGAATATCAAACGATTGATCGCAGTGAACTCAAAATGTGGACGCAAAAGATTGTTAAAGGCAGTCTGCGCTTAGAAAGAGTGATTGAAAATTATCTGGTTTATTTGCAACTGGAGATGTTGAGCGATCCGGAAGAAATTGCGCATATGCGCAATAATATTGTGCCCGATGTAAAACCGATTATTGCCTCAGCCATTGAAGAAGTAGCCGTTAGCCATAATCGTCTGGATGACCTCTATTTTGACGCTGATAATATCGCCATCCGCATGGCGAGTTCTGATTTGCGCAAAATTATTTTTGAAATCACCGACAATGCCTTCAAATTCTCCAAGCCCAATGATCCGGTTGAAATCAGTGCCCAACGGGCTGGCAATAAATTTGTCATGAAAATTAGCGATCAGGGGCATGGGATGCCAGCCGAAGAAGTCGAGTTAATGGGCGGCTACATGCAATTTGACCGCACCTTATATGAACAACAAGGTCTGGGCTTAGGGTTTGCCATTGCTCGCAAACTGATTGAGCTCTATGAAGGTGATCTCATCATTGAAAGTGCACCCAACGTCGGCACCCTTATCACCATCGAATTTAATTTGTATTAGGGATTCCGCAAGATAAGATCGGGCGTATCATGAGATTATCGCTTAACAATGATCTTATGAAGTTTGCCAAAATAAGCGCGCAAAAACGGGCAACACATGTGTCGCCCCTACAAAGGGGTCATCTCAACGCAACAAATTTGTAGGGGTGAGGCATGCCTCACCCGCTGACTCCAATAGCCCGCTTAATTTTTCAAAACCTTTTAGCGATCTGTCTCATAATTGACTGGGAATGGCGAACCCAAGAATCACAGCTTGCTTCAGCATGCTTGTTTTTATACATAGCGGTAGGGCTTCAGCCTGCCGTGCTCAAAATCGGCAAAATTCCGTATCTTAACCGAGCCACCTTGTTATGCTGACTTTTGGGGAAACCAGACCTGTTTATCCCTAGGTTATGTTTTTAACAAGGGTCTTCAGGTCCTTGCTATTTAATACGTATATACTCAACAAAAAAACGCCCCGACAATTTGCCGGGGCGTTGCTTATTTTCTACGTAATCAACCAACTACATGGTGATGTCAATGAGACCTTCAGCCAAGGACCGTAAACTCTCGGTCGGGATATGCGCAAGGGACATTGCCACCCGAATATAGGCTTCATTGGAAGGCACCGCCAAAAATTCGCGCACATCGTCGGGCATTTTGGCAAATAGCTCTGTCATTTGTTGGAACTCAATGAATTCACCCACGCGGCCACTGCCATCGAGGAAATGGCTTAAGCTCACGCCCAAGGTTGACGCCAATGTCACCATGACGGTCATGGGAATTTCCGCATCACCCATTTCATAGGCTTGAAGTTCTTCTGGTGTGACCCCAACCGCTTCGGCCACAGGTCCGAGCTCCATATTTCTTTGTTGACGCAAGGTCGCAACCATCAAGCCAATCATGCGACTGCGCACAATGGAATATTCCATAGCATCAATGGTTCGTTTGCTTCGTTGTTCGGCAAATGTTTCGCCACCCCAAAAATGACTGATGGGAATTTGCAAAACATAGGCCAATAGCTCCACTTGCGGCAAACTGGGTACCGCCTCGCCATATTCCCAAGACTGGACAGTTTCAGGGGATGCATCGACCGCCTGCGCTAATTCTGCGACGCTAAAACCGGAAGCTTCACGGGCATCACGAACTAACACACCCAGCATATGCGCCCGAATCGCATAAACTTCTGCAATATCAACAGCTTCTGGTTGGTCTGCCTGTTGCTTGGCTTTTACTTTTTTAAACCGTGAGGCGACGTCATCAAATCCCATAATCACCGTACCATATTTATGTGCCAACAAAAAATAATGATGCCAGATTTCTGACATTTCATTATGAGTGATTATAAGCTAGCGCGCCCAGATGTGCAATCAAAAGGGTGAACGGTCTTGTTCATCAGGGGAGATGATCTCAATTTTTGGTGGTTTACGCCGTTGTTCAAATGGATTGTCGCCAAAGGAAAAATTAACGACTTGACCCATCGACTGACTCGTCTTAATCACCATTGTGCGTTGGGTAAAAACAATCCAGCTAAAGACGACGATACCACTCACCACGCCAAATACATCGCCAAAGAGAAATCCTAAGAGCAAATAAGCCGCACCACCGAGCACGGCACCAAACGCCACCCCACCCCAGCGCGGATAACGCACGGTAATCATAACGGCTGTCCATAGCGCAAAGGGCATCAATAAACAGCCGGTTAAACAAAAAAGCGCATCATTAAAATCTAATAAACCATTGCCAAACACTGACTACTCTTCTTCTAGACTGACTTTATTAATAAATAGAGCACTTTGACCATCGGTGCCCAAATTATACCCCCACTCTTGGGTGGAGATGGCGGGACGCGAGTTATAAATGACCATAGCAACCAGCGCATATTTAAGATCGGATTGGCTATCAAATGAGATTTCTAAACCGGGCCCATCCACTTCAAGGGCTTCGGCTTGTTCAATAATATGTTCCCAACCTTCCAAGAGAGACATGAGGTAATTATCCTTTATATCTGGGGCGAATAAAAGAATTATCTAACATAATTATAGTTAAAAAACAACAATTCCGAAACTAAACTTCATTGAAACCCCATCTTTCTCAAGAGTCATTCATCTGTTAGCATTTCTCATCTAGCCGCTCAACATCATCGAGAAATGTCATGTCTGAAGTCGAAACTCTTGCCGTACCCAACAAGCGTCGCCAATTCCTAAAAATGGCCCTGTTATTGATGATCGGGCGCACCGTGATTAACCTGCCACGTCGGTTTCCCTATCCGTTTTTGCCGGAAATTAGCCGTCAATTGGATGTGAGTTTGCCGCGCGTCCAGCAGGTTATGGCTTCCCAAACGGGCATTGGCATTATCTCGCCACTCCTCACCCCTATTCCTGAACGACGTGGACGCAAAGAGACGCTTCTGCTGGCCCTCGGCTTTTGATTGTTGGCGCTATTTTGGGCGGATTAGTCCCCCGCTACGGGGCGTTCTATCTGGTGTTGATGATTATGGGGATTGCTAAAACGCTCTATGATCCTGCCATGCAAACCTATATCGGTGATCAAGTGCCCTATACCCAACGCGGCACCGCTATTGGCGTTGTTGAGGTGAGTTGGTCTCTTTCGCTAGTCGTCGCCGCTCCCGTGGCCGGTTTTCTACTCGATATGTCGGGCCTATCCGCTATTTTCTGGACCATTGCGGTTTTGGGCGTCATGAGTTGGCTCATCATCTGGCGTTTCTTACCCCCCGATAAACCTGACTTTTCCAAAACTGAACGCCCCAAATTATTTGAACGGGAAAAAGTCAAATATTTGCTGAGTACCCCTGCCGCCCGTGCCAGTTTGATTTATGCCGTGCTCTTGGTGGGCGCGAATGAAATTTTGCTGATTGTGTTTGGCGCGTGGCTTGAAGTGGAGTTTAATCTCGAACTCACCTCTTTAGGGTTAGCGGCCCTCGTCATTGCGTTTGCCGAAGTTACCGGCGAAATGGTCGTCATTGGTTTCGTGGATCGCATTGGTAAGCAAAAAATGGCGGTTGGGGCGGCTTTCTTGGCGAGTTTATGTTATCTGGCGCTACCCTATCTCGGCGTGAGTTTGGTCATTGCCTTGGGGTTGGTCTATTTGCTATTTGTCGGTGTGGAAACGGCCATTGTTGCTTCGTTTCCGTTATTCACTGAAGTTTTGCCCAAAGCCCGTGCCTTGATGATGACCTCATTATGGGGCGCGCATGCCTTTGGCCGTTTGGCAGGCGCGACCATAGGCGGCCTCGTCTATGAATGGACTGATAGTTTTAGCATAACGATGAGTCTGGCCTTTATCGGGACGTTAATTTGTGCGTTGGTTTTGTGGCGTTTTGTGCCGGACGTGGATTAAAAAACAAACCCCTGTATAAAACATTAATTTTTTTAGAAAAAAACGCGTTCCAAGCTTTTGTAAAAGCTTGACCAAAACTTTTAGAAAGGGCTTCATTTAATCCCATCTAAAGTTTTTTGGTTTTACCTTTTT
>JBNLCD010000318.1:0-6779 GCA_050303635.1 Anaerolineae bacterium | reverse complement strand
CCGACAGCCGCCCTCGAATAAATTCGGGGCTAAAAAACCTACCCCTGTGTGGGATTGAGGGGTGAGGGTATTATTTTCAATCCAAAATTTTGTGATAAAAAACGGTAGGTTGCAGACTACCATCTGGTATCCGCGCATATTGCGGAATAACCCCGCATTGAATATAACCCACTTGGGCATAGAGTTTTTCAGAAGGTTCGCCTTGGAGGGTATCCAAAAATAACAGGGTGCGCTTCTCTTGTTTGGCGTGATCTTCAATGGCTTCCATTAGTTGATAGCCGATGCCCCGCCGCCGATAATCTTGATGCACCATGACTTTTTGGACTTCGGCGCGATGGGTGCCGTTGGTGCGATCTTCGAGTGCGAGTTGCGCTGTCCCAACCACTATTTCATCTTCCCACGCCACGAGCAAAACACATTTACCCATTTGCAGAGCATCCAGCCGACCGCGCCAATATTGTTCGGCAGTTGATTTTGGCATCGGCGGCAACCACCCCACGGACGCGCCCTCATCCACGGTTTGCCGAAGCAATTCAATCAGTTGATCGAGAACCGATTCCGCAACTGTAATATTCACCCGTTCGATATGCATAACCATCTCCTCCCCTCACCAAATATAGGTAAAGTTTAGGCGAGGAGTGAGATGAGATAAATTGGCGAATCCCACCAAATTAACCCGAACCCAAATAAATCAGTGAAATTTCAAGATCCGGTCGTTGCTCAAAATCAGGTGGAATCTCGTCGACATAGTTGTCACCCATACTAAACCAGGTGAGACTGGGCAGATCACCAATGATCATCGGAAATTCACGAAACTTGTTGCCATCTACGTTGATTGCTTCGAGCTTAGCCAGATTCACTATTTCCGGCGGAAATTCATGCAATTTGTTCCACGTCAATGACAAATGTTTGAGGTTTTCCAGTTTGCCGATCTCAGGCGGTAAAGCGACCAGTCCATTCCCATACAGACGCAACGTTTCAAGATTGGTCAGATTCCCGATTTCGGGCGGGAGTTCGGTTAAGTGATTGTAGCCTGCATCGATTTCCTTAAGGTTCGTCAGATAGCCAATCTGAGGGGGTAATTCACTCAGATTTTGATTGTACAATTCCAGATATTCGAGGTACTTTAACGTCTCAATTTGTTCATCAATTGGTGCATCACGATCAACGGGTAAATTTAAGCGTTGACCCGACACGGGATCGCGCCATGCTAGCAATGGATAATATTTCGCGAATTCGGGGTCTTCTTGGGGCGATTTTGCATACACTGCGCCTAAATTAATCACGAAAATAATGAGGATGGGATAGAGTAGCCAGCGCGGCCAAATATTTTTTAGCATGCACAGTCCTTTAACTTAGTCAGTCGCTCTTGATCCAGTATATGCTGATTGGACTGAATGCGGCCACTGCTTAGCGTTTGATTTGACGACGTAACCCAACTGACTACTCTGTGGTCAAAATTAAGAACGTTAATTCTGGGCAATAGCCTGCCCAGCAAGGCGTCCGGTCAAAACACAGCCGCCGAGGAATGTGCCTTCAAGTGAGCGCATCCCATGAATACCGCCACCACCAAAGCCCGCCGCTTCCCCGACCGCATATAAACCCGGAATCGGTTCGCCATTAACCGTCAGGACTTGACTAGCCAAATTCGTTTGGATGCCGCCCATGCTTTTACGGCTCAGGATGAATTCACGAATCGCAATGAGGGGCATGGCTTTCGGGTCCAAAATTTTCTGATATTTAGCAGTGCGTAATTTATCGCCGCGATATTGGCGGGCTTGCTTAATGAGCTGTAATTGTTGGTCAGTGAAATTGTCTGGTCCTTTATCAATTTCAGCTTCATAGGCGCCGATGTCTGCTTTAAGTTGGGCCAAATCAACGGTGTAACCGAAGTTCAGGGTGTTCATTTTCTCGACGAGTTCGGGCAAACTTTCAGCCACGACAAAATCCTCGGATGTATTCATCAACTCACGCACCAGCGATTTATTGCCGAATAGCAAACTCCACAGAATCTTGATTTTGTTTACATCCCGATAAGCGGTCATGTATTCGGCCCCAGAAACGGCCAATTCTTTAATCGCTATCTTCCAGTTGAGGATTTGCCATGAAAATTTGCCCGGTTGTTGCACAATATTTTCAATGACATACCGGGTATCGGTATAACCCATCAAGGGTGGCGGGCCAATCCGTTGACCGAGTGCGTTAATCCACAACGCCGAACGCGGCGGAATTAAACTGATACCGCGTTCTTTAGTCGGGTCTTTGGGATGATGAACACCCGCCGCATAATGCCAGTGTTTATCGAGATGGGTGAGATTGCCGCCAATATTTGAAACGGCGTCATGGACCATGCCATCGCCAAATTGATGCGCGCCATTGAGGAGTTTTTCGGGTGGTTCGCCCCACGGTTTATACCAATATTGCCGGACGCGGCTCAAATCGCCCCCGCATACCCCGCCAGACGCAACCACAACCGCCTCACCGCGCGCTTCAAATTCATCGGTGCTATTTTCAAGCTGACCACTACAGCCGACTACGCGACCTGCTTCATCAATCAAATTTTCGACGCGATGGTCAAAATGCAGGGTCAACTTATTGAAATTCGGGTGTTTTTCCAGATCGGCAATAATGGCGTTTATCAAACCAAAGCCGGTGCCCCACGTGATGTGCCAGCGTGGGACTGAATTGCCCGCTACGCCGTTATAACCCCGTTCCGGCCAGTTCACGACAGGCATAAATTTAATATTATGCGCATTGAGCCATTCATAAATCACGTCACGGGAGCGGTGGACATAAGTTTCGGCCCATTGGCGCGGCAACACATCTTCTTCACCAAATTGCGCATAACTCAGCCAATCTTGCAGAGCGATTTCAGGCGTGTCGACAATTTTGGATTTTTCTTGATGGGGGGTGCCGACCATCATAATTCCGCCGAAGGATTTTTTGGCCAGACCGCCGAGATTGTCAGGGGTATCACGGTCTAACAGAACAACAGATTTATTATGGTCCAGCAATTCATAGGCAGTCACCAGCCCCGCCAAACCACCGCCAATGATGATCACATCGGCTTGATAACTATGTTTCATAAAAATAAGGCTCCTCGTTAAAAAATAATTGGCAAAAAATTTTACATACGGCATACATGGGTCAATAATCATCTGCCCCGCTCAGGTTAACGGCTTCGCAGGCAGTCAGCATCTACGCATAATAAGCATACATCAAGCCACCTGCCTTGCCCACAAATCCCTTTCGCAAGTTTTTTGATACTCCCTTTTGTTTTCCAAAATGCATCAACCTACCCCCTCCGGCCTGCGTCCATCTCCTCCGAACACGGGTGAGGCGGGCTCGCATGCCAAGTTAGCAACAGAGAGGGTTAAAAATCATCAATCGTTTGTCCTCTATTCTCAAATTTACCGCTAGTTAAGGAGCTATCTCTATGCAAATTCCGACTCTGTTCAAGAGTAAGCGTTTTTGGGTGCTAATTGTGTCCCTCGTGGCTTTTATTCTCAAAGAAGAAACAGGTCTCGCGCTGGATGTCGAGGCGTGGTCCAATCTCGTTTTGGCTGTAATTGCGGGTTATTCCATCGAAGATTGGATTGAAGCGTGGCATCAAAGCCAATCCGCGCCAAATGTTGGAGAAAACTAAGTTTCGCACCTCAATTCCATACTAATCGGAAAAATACACAGATTTTTCCCTGCCAGTGATGTCATTAATTTATTGGACACAATACGCGGCACCAATATATGTGAATGAACTGTGGGATGCCAAGGAATACCAATGAAGTTGGCCGCTGATAGGGATGGACCGATCTGTCCATCCGCTTAAGATGCGAAATACCGAAACAATTGTAATAAGAATTTAGACAATCCAAAGGAATCTAAGTTATGACCGGATTAAGTCAAGCCGCGCTCACCCGGATGCGCACCCAATTTACGCAATTTCTGCCCGATACCGTGACCCTGCAAGAAATGACCATTGTGCCAGATGGGGCCGGTGGCTGGACAGAAACATGGCAAACGGTTAGCGGTGGCGTTATCGCCTGTCGTCTCGATGTGCGGTACCGCCATTACCCAATCGACACTGTGGCAGATCATCCGATTAGCGTGACGGAATATTTATTGACCGTTCCATTTGATGCACCGCTCGAAGCCCATCAACGGGCGTTGATTAATGGTGAAACCTATCAAGTGCGCACCCTTTTTAGTGATCATAGTTGGCGCGTGGCGAAGCGGGCGTATGTTACGCACATGACCTAGCCAGAGTCTCATTGTTTTCTAAGCTCAAGAAAAATGCGGTCAGAAGCGCGTTATTGCACAGTATCGGCCCTTCTGATTTGTATCAGCCAACGGCCCGTCGCTAGACTCGATGAACACATTCGAGATGCCCTAAGTATCTTGAGTAGATACTCGCGGTGGAACAAAAAAGAGAAGGCGACTATGCGATTTTTAAGATTGAGTTTATTGATTATGATGGGGCTAGTGGTCAGCGTGGGTTCGGGTTGGCAACTCTCAACGACCCTCGCCCAAGACGATAGCGATTCGGTAGAAAATTTCGTGATCTACCACGACAATAATGTTTATGGGACACGGCTCTTTATACCCTCTAGCTACAGTGAAGATGGCGACCCGATGCCATTGGTGATTACCTTTCACCCGTCCGGCGGGGATGGTGATGGGATGGCGCAGATCACCCAATTTGATATGTACGGTGAACAAGATAATGTGCTCGTGGCCTATCCGAGTAGTCAATTTGGCTATTGGGATTATGGCTATGGGTTGCCTGAATGGGAAAATGTGGGCAATGTGTTGGACGATGTCGGTTTTGCCGAAAAACTCTATAACTATTTGCTCGAATATTACAATGTCGATGCGTCACGGGTCTATATCGTCGGCTATTCCAACGGGTCGCGGATGGTGATGCGCCTCGCCTGTGAGCATAGTGATTGGTTTGCCGGCGCGGCAATTGCGGCGGCAGGCATCAGCAGTGAAGTGGCGGATATGTGTCCCGAAACAGCCCAAATTCCCGTGGTCTATCAACACGGCACCGCCGATCCCGTTGTGCCGTGGGAAGGCAAGCCCTTATTCGATGGCGGCAATGTGATTAGCTATGCGTATGCCGCGCCGGATACCGTCACATTCTGGGCATTGCAAAATGGCTGTGAATTGGAGCCGGAAGTGAGCGATGTGCCCGATCTTAATACCAACGATGCGATCAGTATTCGGTTGGCGCGCTTCAATAACTGCACGAGCGGTTATCCTGTCGAATTTTATGCAGTGGTCAATGGCGGCCATAGTTGGATAGATGCGCCGTCCCTCATTGAGACCGATTATGTATCGAGCGGCAACACGAGCCAATATGTGTGGGACTTCTTTGGCTTAAGTAATTTAGATGCTGAGTAGTAAACTCAAAGTAAGATTAGCTAATTGAAAACGCGGTCGACCTGTCATCAAGTCGACCGCGTTCTTTTTTTCTACTAAACGGCTAGGATACATCGCTCACTGCTAGTCGAGTGGGTTTAGTTCTCTCAGCAACGTTTTGATTACGCAACAAATATACCCCGAAACCCAGCATCCAGAAGTGTAGCACGGAGACAATCACTGAAATAAAGGCACCGACATCGACGCCAAATAGTTCCAGTAGGCCAACCATAAGCACCAAGCCAGTAAATATTCCCGACACCCCTATCCAACGCGGTAAATGAGTAGGTTGGGTCAGAATATAGACCGCAATCAGCAAAATCCAGAGTGCCATGAATAACTGGACTCCCAGCACTTCACCAACCGTGCCTGCATACGCATTGAAACTATCATAGACAATGGCTAGCGTGGCTTGGTCATTTGAACTGGCATCGACGTATTGATCGGCTAGCTCAGGCATAACAGACAACCAGCGAATAATGCCCAACGTGCGTAATACACCAGAGGCCACCGCAAATCCAGCGGCGGTCCATAGGATGGGGTGTTGCCTGTCGCTAATTACGCGTTGAACATAAAGTGCGACCGGAATCACTAGAATTGAATAGATCAGGTACACAAAATAACCAAAGGTCACAAGATCAGTTTCCTCTTGAATACGTGGTAACATCACATGCGCAGGTTCATCTAAACTTGCTGGCCATTCAATGGCCGCGCCTAACACAAATAATGGAATAAAAAGCAACAAAGCTTCAAAGATAAGTAGAATTCCAGCCGTACGTTGGTGAGTCATAATGCATGTCCTTCATTTTAGAAACGATGATCTCACTCTAGAACCTGACATAGTGTTAGAGTCAAGTGATGGCCTGTTGATTGATGATTTAATTCCCGAAAAATTTGCAAATTTCACACGAACATTTGTGTTATGCTTAAGTGTCTGCATCCCTGTCCACCATTAGAAAAGAGGACCCTGCCATGACGCATCTCTACCTCATTCGCCATGCGGATTATATTTATGATTTAGTTGATGGTGAATATCCTAAACGCGATCAAGGTCTATCGGCGGACGGGCATCAACAAGCCGAAAAACTCCGCGCCTATCTGGCCAAAACAGGCGACATTCAGCCCGATATTTTTATTTCGAGTCCCGAACGCGGCGCGCGTGAAACAGCCGAAATTTTAGCCTCACTTTTTGAAGTACCCCTGCAATTCGATGATGATGTGAAAGAGTGGGTCAGCGAAGATGGTACCCTCAGCACTGAGGAATTTATGGAACCGTGGAATACATTATCCGCGTCGCAAAAACCTTATTATCGCTGGGTTGAAGGGTGTGAAACGATGCTCGAATTTTCGTTGCGGGTGCA
>JBNLCD010000317.1:0-6781 GCA_050303635.1 Anaerolineae bacterium | reverse complement strand
GTGCTGAACCTGATGATTATCGCGAATTACGGCTGTTTCCCGCTAAGGGAAGTTCTACGAGCCAATTCGTGCTTTATGAAGATGATGGTATCACCCAAGATGGCACTGTCACCGCCTTAACGCTGACAATGCAAACCACCGACACGGCTATTGAGGTGCGTGCTGAATTCGAGGGTGATTTTGATTTACCCTATTCTGAAATAAAGGTGATTTTACCGCCCAGCGAGACGCGCCATCTCAAAACACCAACGATTTCTATTTAGGCCAATACCGTTATTTTAGGAAGTTGTTTCGCTTTGGGTTGGTTCATCAAATGATAGAAATGGTGCGGGTACCCAGCCTTCATTCAAACCAGCGGGTAAACCCGGAATTTTGACCAAGTAAAAGTTCAACGTGGGATTTGATTGAAATAATACAATTTGCACCTCGGTGTTATGCGGGGCCGCCGCAGTAATAATATTGCGGGCATGGCTATCGTATAAATACACAGTGGGCTCGATAAGTTCGCCGTCCCAATAGCCGTTCAACCAAGCTCGATTATTATTGGAACCCCACGCTTGCGGAATCCCACATTGGCTTGGATCAGCATTATCAGGAAAAGGCAAATCCGGCACGGGAAACTGTTCTAATGCTTCACTCGTCGCTTCAATTGATACCAAATCAATCTCGTCTTGAGAGGTTTTAGATGGAGAAATATCTTCTTGGGCTGATTGGTTAAAACTACAGGCGGCAAGCAAAATACTGAGGGTGAAAAGTACGCTAAATAATCTATACACACTTATCCTCCAATTATAGTGTATCCATTTGATGCTCACAATAGGTAGATGCTTACTTATTCCGCGTGCAAAAATCTACCTTGTTGGCACCAAAACGCTATGGTATGATTTTCCCAACTTGAATTGCCTGCTGTGTTCGTGATGTCGTTAACGCGCGCTGAACCAACACCCTAAAATTGGGCATCGTAAAGTTATTCTCGCAATGTCCGGTACTGCGGGTACCATGACTGGCGTGAGAATGCAGATGACCCACCCTGCGATTGCAGGTTCATAGCTATTCGGCACACGGCATGGCGGGTAATTCTTGCTTATGTTGAGGGGGAAATTTTAAGGGAAGTCAACACCCATGACTCAACGCAAAATCATGCTCATCAGCGCCCTAACCACCTTGGTGGTTTTTCTTTTTATAGTCATCCTCACTGTTGCTGTTTCAACCAATTTATTTGAAAATGAGCCCACCGCTACGCCTGCTTCCACAAACATAAGCCGACCATCGCCATTGCCCATGACATTTATTCCGCCGACATTAACTACACCAACGGTTCGCCCGACAACGCGTAGTTTTGTTGGGGAACCTCTGCCGGAAGTCTTGGTGCAAAATATTGAGGGTGATCAACTTTCAATCACAGAAACCTATGCCGATAAAATCATCGTGCTGAATTTTTGGGCAACATGGTGTCCACCCTGTGTTGAAGAAATGCCAGCCTTGCTTGAATTTGATACAACTTCGCCGGATGATGTGATTGTATTAGCGATCACGGCTCCGAATAATCAACAATCAATGAGTGAGGTTACAGCCTTTATGGATGCTTATCAACTCAATGAACTCACGGTTCTTTTGGATGCGCATATGAGTTTGCACAATCAATTAGCAGTCCTTGTCATGCCCACGACTTTCTTTATTAACAAAGACGGAGTCATCGTCAAACGCATCTCCGGACCACTTGATTTGACCCAGTTAGATGCATTTGTTGAAGAAGCCCGCAATTCTTAGGCAACTCTAACGGACTTTCGAGTATGATACTCCATGGGGATAACATCTATAATTTGTAATATAGACCCACTTCTAAAACCACCCAACAAATAGAAATTTCCACAACTTATTGGCGGCCTATTCGTAGAGAATAGTGAAGAAATTTTGATTAACGTGCCTTCATTCATTAGGTTCGTTATCATCAGCGGTATTGGAGACACTTGAGGGCATTTTAAGGATAGAAGCTCATGGAAACTAAAAGCCTCGCCAATCGATATGAAATGCAAGAATTAATAGGGCGTGGCGGCATTGGTGAAGTATACAGTGCCTTAGATCGCGAAACCAACAAACTAGTCGCGATAAAAGTTCTTAAACCGGATGTTGTCAATAAAGATAAAAATCTCGTTGAGCGGTTTTCACGCGAAGGCGAAGCGCTCCGCAAACTCAACCATCCGAATATTGTGAAAGTCTTACACCTCGTTCAAGACTCTGACCATCAATGTATCATCATGGAAATGGTCAAAGGTGGCACACTGGCTGATTTAATCAAAGAAGAATCGCCATTGCCCGTCGAACGTGTACTCAAAATTGCGCTAGAACTAGCCGATGCTTTAAGTCGTGCGCATCACTTAAAAATCATTCACCGTGATATTAAACCTGCCAATATTTTGTTGGCTGAAGATGGCACGCCGCGTCTCACCGATTTTGGGGTAGCACGTGTTGGTGATTCAAAGATGACCGAAGACGGTGTTGTTGTCGGTACATTTGCTTATTTGAGCCCAGAAGCCTGTCGGGGTGATGTCCTTGATAGTCGTTCTGATATTTGGGCATTTGGGGTTGTCCTCTACGAAATGTTAACTGGCAAAATGCCGTTTGAAGACACGCAACCCGCCGCTTTGATCCACAATATCATGACCAAAGCTGTACCGCCTATCGAGCAAATTCGGCCAGATACACCCGTCGCTTTAATTGACTTAATTTATCGCATGCTTGAAAAAGGCAAGGACGCCCGTATTCCACGGATGCGCATGGTTGGGGCAGAACTTGAAGCGATTATTGATGGTCTGGATACCGATATTCGCTCTACTAATATGAAACCGGAAACCGGTGCTTCATTATTTGAAACGCCTACGGTAGATGATTCCCCAACGGCGACACCATCCCAGCCGTTGGCACCTCATAACCTGCCAGCATTTACGACACCCTTTGTGGGTCGGCCCCAAGAACTCCAAGAACTAGGCGAATTACTCCAAAATCCTGAACAACGACTGATTACTATTTTGGGCCTCGGGGGTATTGGTAAAACACGGCTAGCGGTGGCCGCCGCTCAACAAAATCTTGATGTATTCGTAAATGGTGTTTATTTTGTTCAGTTGGCTCCGATTAATGACAATACTGATCTCGTGACCACTATTGCTGAAAATATTGGATTTAGTTTTAGCGGGAGCGGTGATAGCAAAGAAGAACTCATTAGTTATCTACGCGAGAAGAAAATGCTTCTCATCTTAGATAATTTTGAACATCTCATTGCCTGCGCCGATTTATTTGGCGAATTTCTCAAATCGGCACCTTATATCACCTTGCTGGTCACGTCGCGTGAACGCCTTCGTTTACAAGGTGAATACACGTTTGAACTTGATCCAATGGTGATCCCCGCCACGACTGAGAATTTTGACACCATGCTCAGCTACCCAGTTGTGCAACTTTTCTTAGAAAGTGCGCGACGGGTTGCGGGTGATTTTGAACTCGATGAAGAAAGCGCACCGTATGTTGCTCATATCTGCCAATTGGTGCACGGTATTCCGCTGGGCATTGAATTGGCCGCAGGGTGGCTTGAAATGCTTCCCATCGAAGAAATCGTAATGGAGATTGAACGAAGTCTCGACTTCCTCGAAACAGATTTGCGTGATGTACCCGCCCGTCATCGCAGTATGCGGGCTGTCTTCGAATACTCATGGAATCTCATGAATGACGATGAGCGCGAAACATTTATGAAGCTTTCTGTTTTTCGGGGTGGATTTGAACGTGAAGCGGCACTGAAAGTCACTGGCGCATCGTTACGTAATCTAATGACGCTGGTCAACAAATCATTACTCCGCCGGGCTCCAGATGGCCGTTATATTCCGCAAAAAGTTTTGCGTGAATATGCGGAAGAAATGTTTGCTGAACAATCTGCTGAACTTGAAGCTACGCGTCGTTCTCATGCTGATTATTTTGCTAACTTCATGAAAAAACATGAAGAGGGTTTTTATACAAAAATTGAGTTAAAGACAGTTCAAAGCGTTGAACGTGAACATGAAAACGTCAAAGCGGCTTGGGAATGGGCGCTTGTAAATCAAGAATGGTCGTATATCGGGGATATGCTCCAAGGCACTATGCTCATTCACCAATCAAAAAGCTTGCTTGCTGAAGCGGCCCAACGGTTTGGGCATCTGGCTGATACCATGGAAAAACAAGATGCTACTCATCATCCGCTCTATTGGCGAGCCCGTATTCGCCAAGCCCTGTCTACTCAACGTCTAGGTGAGTACGAAGAGAGCTTTACGCTGGCCGAAGAAAGCAATCGATATTTCACGGAAAACCCTGATCCATTCGAGCAATCTTATGCGTTGAACTGTTTGAGTTATTCTGCCATGATGCAAGGTCGCTATCAGGAATCGATGGATTATGCATCTGAGGCGACCAAACTTGCTTATGTAGTTGAAGATATGAATCTTATTTTCAATTCTCTGGGCAATCTTGGTTATGCCAAATATCTCTATGGGGATAATGAAGGTGCCCGCACCATCTATGAGGAACTCAATCAAATGGCCGAGCAGGCGAAATATTCGCCGATTGGGCGTGCATTCGGTCTCAATAATCTTGGTGAAATTGTGCACCGTATGGGGCATTTTGAACGGGCGCGTGAACTGTATGAAGAAGCCTATCAAATCTTTAAATCCTATGGCACTCGTCGTGGCATGGCTTTTACGCTCAATAACTTAGCAGGTGTCTATGTTTTCATGGGCGAGAACGAAAAAGCGCAATCCATGTATGAACGTGCCTACAAACTCAACAAACAAATTGGTGATCGCGATGGCATTGGCCACTCTGTGAGTGCGTTGGGAAATCAAGCATTCTTCACCAATGACTACTCAACCGCTGAAAAATACTATCGCGAAGCACTAGAAGTTCGCCAAAGCATTGGAAACAAACGCCGCATTGCTGATTCATTGACTGACTTAGCAAATGTCGCCTACATGACCCATCAGCTTGACGATATGAAGGCGTATATCGAGCAATCATTAGCCATTCGACATGAAATTGGCGATGTACAAGAGATAGCGCTCACCCTACTCGTTGCATCTTTAGGCGATTCAGCCATCGGTAATCTCGATGAGGCCTCGACAAAAATTAACGAAGCTCTTAAGATTGCCCGCGAGCATGAATTCTTTTTTGCGGAAGCACGTGCCTATTACGGGTTAGGAAGTGTTGCGCTTGCCCGTGGAGATGCCGAAGAAGCGGAAAAACAACTTAAGAAGGCATTGCAAATGTCGGCGGATTACAATATCCGTGGCGTTAATGATGCCACGATAGGTGTCCTGTCCGAGCTCTTATATGTGCAAGGTCACCATGAAAAAGCCATTGCCTATGCTGAATACGTAACACAACGGCCAGTTTGGGGCTTTGACTGTGGACAACGCCATGCCCGACGTGTTTTAAGTCAAGCGCGCGATACTGTTTCGGTAACGGTTATGGACAACGCCAAATCTATTGCAAATAGCCTCAGTTTTGAAGAAATTGTGGCTGAAGTATTGGGTAACAAATAAATCAATGTCAAAACAAAATATCTATGATCTCAATTTAGACGAACTCACTGACCTCATCACTGGATGGGGTCAGCCTGCTTATCGCGCCAAGCAAGTTTGGCAGTGGATCTATAAGCAAAAAGTACAAGATTTCGCTGAAATGCGGAATTTACCGCAAGAATTGCGGGATAAGTTAGCCGAGGAAACCACCCTCAGCACCTTAACCATTGCCACTGAACGATGGTCAACTGATGGCACCATTAAGCGGCTCTATCAATTACCCGATGGGCAATATATCGAGACGGTCTTAATGCCCTATGAAGATGGACGGCGTACTGCCTGTATCAGTACGCAAGCAGGTTGTGCGATGGGTTGTGTTTTTTGCGCAACGGGTCAAATGGGATTTGTGCGTAATCTGACCAAAGGCGAAATTGTTGAACAAGCTCTCCATTTTGCGCGAATGCTCGAATCGGAAGATGACCGGCTGAGCAATGTCGTATTAATGGGTATGGGTGAGCCCCTACACAATTATGATGCCACCTTAGGCTCAATTGAACGCCTCACTGCCCCGGATGGTCTTGGCATTGGTCAGCGTCACATCACGCTCAGCAGTGTCGGCCTCGTGCCTGCTATCCGCCGTTTCGCGGACGAAGGTTTGCAGGTCAAATTGGCCATTAGTCTCCATGCCGCCACGGACGAAGAACGCGATGCCTTACTCCCCGTTAATCATCGCTGGGATCTAGAAAAATTAATGGACACGTGTCGTTATTATGTTAGACAAACAGGACGACGCATTACCTTTGAGTGGGCCCTCATTAGCCACGAAAATGACACACCTGAACAAGCCGAGAATTTGGGACGTTTGCTTCAGAACTTGCTGTGTCACGTTAATTTGATCCCACTGAACCCCACAACAGGCTATGAAGGTCAACCGTCCGATCCTGAACGGGTCCAAGCTTTTATGGATATTTTGGAGCGTTATGGGGTCAGCAGTACAGTCCGGGTGCGACGCGGTATTGATATCGAAGCCGGGTGTGGTCAACTCAAAGCACAGGTCATCGGCTTGAATGATATAGAATA
Source organism: Anaerolineae bacterium (assembly GCA_050303635.1). Classification (GTDB taxonomy): domain Bacteria; phylum Chloroflexota; class Anaerolineae; order Aggregatilineales; family J027; genus JAKEEQ01. The sequence goes on along the minus strand of JBNLCD010000317.1, from coordinate 164 downwards.
AATTAAAAAAGACGACTCGCTGAGAGTCGTCTTTTTTGTTTGGTAGTTTCTTGTAGTTTGGCGTTAATAACGCAGAATAGCCTGTAATGGTTCATCGGATGACATATCATGCAAATGATAGACAGTGCCACCATTACGTAATGTATGGATAACCGCCCAATTAA
>JBNLCD010000316.1:0-6786 GCA_050303635.1 Anaerolineae bacterium | reverse complement strand
GCCTCGCGCGAAGAATTGGCCGCGGATATGGATCGCGTCTATCGCACCGTCGAAAAAGTGACGGGTCTCATGAACCAAATTCTGGAAAATAACCCGATATTAGGTGCGCCTGTAACCGTTCAACCGCAGTGGCTAGAAGCGCACACAATTGTGGACGACTGTATTCAGCATTTTCAATTGCAAGCGCAAGCCAAGAATATCCATTTAGCCACGCGTACGCATCTGAGCAACCAAGCCATATTCACCGATTCTAAACTCTTGAGTGTTGTGCTCACCAATCTGGTCTCGAATGCTCTTAAATTTTCGCCCCCAGAAGCGGCGATTACTATCTATACCATTGATAACGGCAAATGGATTTGCTTTGGGGTCGAAGATCATGGTCCGGGCTTGTCGGCTGAGGAATTAGCGATCATATTTCAGGATTTTCGGGTGATGAGTGCGAAACCAACAGCCGGCGAAACCTCAACCGGGCTTGGTCTCTATATTGTGAATCGCTTTGTGAAATTATTGGGCGGCAAAGTGTGGGCCGAGAGTGAGGGTAAAGGCCACGGGGCCATTTTTAATGTCGCCTTACCCCGTCATCACGACATCTAGAAATTTATCATTAGAGCACTTTGGATCGCTAGGCACAGGAATAACCATTTATTCCCATGCCTAGCTTTTTGTATCTGCCTGAAGACTATTCGCCCGCAAGCGGTCCTATTAAACGGCTATCCCCAAGCCGAATTACGGGCTGGGTCATGACATTCCCCCATTCGGGCCATGAGCGCGTAACTTTGAAATGTGTAGCCGCATTAAATCGTGGCGAAGTCCGCACCAATTGTTGACGTAAATTACGGGGTAAGAATAGTAATGGATTCAACACACGATTGGGATTCGTCTTCGTATACCGAATTTCCCAATGGATGTGTGGGCTAAAGGTGATGTTAAATGCTTTCAGATCAGCCGTGTTACCAATGCGGCCAATGACGGTGTCAGGGGTGATGGCTGACCCTTGCGCCCAAGAAACGCCACCGAATTGCGGCGGTTGTAAGTGGCCATAGATAATCAGATACGGTCCCACGCGAACCGCTACGCCATACGGTTTATAATAGCGTGTATAGACCCGTTCAACATGGCCAGTGACACCTGCATAAATTTCAGGACGACTCGTTGTTGACGGTGGCCCCAAATCGATACCCGGATGCAAGCCTTGGAATGACTTCACATAATTTTGATACTTAAAGGCTTCGACGGTGCACCCAAAATGCTGAATAATATCATTGTGCGCCATATTGACTGGGATACGGTCAAACAAACGATCCCGCATGGGTAAGTCATTTACATCGATGCCCGTTTCATCCTTATTTTGATAGACATGTTCAACACTCGTGCTGACGATTTGAACACGGTCTAACTTCTTCATAAAGGGATTTTCAGGATCATCTTCATCGATTTGAGCGGTCCACCCATCGAGCACGTCTTCATCTTTGCCCTTGAGCGGGCGGCCTGCATCATGCCGCCACCAGACATAGCCACCAACTTCGGTACGGGAATCCGCATAAGCTTCGATCACATCCCCGGTCCAGAGCTCGCCGACGATATTTTCTTGGCGGCGCGCCCACGGTGTCGGAACACCGGGATAACTGCGCACCCACAAATCACCTTTGCTGACCACTTCGAGATAGACTTTTTCGAGATTGCCCGTCGGTTGCAAGAACGCTTCGTCCGAACCTGTTTTTACGGTATCCGGGCGTTCAATAACCCAGGCACGCATCTTACGCCATGTAATGCCATTTCGAACGAGTTTCGTATCTGGATCAAGCAAAACGACGGCATTTTGGTGAAGACTTTCCACAATTTGCGGACTATTTTCATCCGGAAGTGTATAAACGGGCAAAGTACCAGTGTTAACCCGATATTCGCGATATTCCACGGGTGCTTTCAGTTGTTCGAGATAGCGCCGCCCGGAGGAGTTCATTTCGGCGGACCAACCGATGCCAATCGGATCACGTAAGTTTACGCGACTGCGGCCATTGGAATGTCGCCAGAAAATCGATCCGGCATTATCGACTTTCTTGTCAGCCGACGTGGTCTCGACAATATCGCCGGTGCGCAATTCGCCGATAATATACTTATCGCTGAAGATCGGCTCACGATAGACCCACAAGCCCCCACGTAACACAACTTTAAATTGTAATTTGGTGGGCTTCGCATCACCTGATGCCGTTGCGTCCACTAACAGCGGTGTATTGTTGGCAGGATGTTTTTCCATGACCCACGCCGTACATTCCCACCAAACGCGGCCATCGGCTTGTTGACGAGTCTTATTGAGGATATCAACAATCGCCTTAGGCTTCAGTGGCGTGGAGAGGGCTGAGGTTGAACCATCCGGTTCGGCGAAAATGCCTTGCTGATTCTCGGCATCCACTACATATTGTGTCACATTGGTCGAGAGATGCGGATAGAGGAAAACGCCATCCGCGCGGGAGGACAGTGAACTTGGTCGTTCTTTGAGCCAGGCGTCAACTTGCCACCACACATACTCGCCTGATTCACGGCGCGATAGGGTGTCCGCCGTGAGGACGCGCCCTCTAATCAAATTTTCGGCAAGAGGTGCCCCCGATGGATTGGGACCAATATAGATTTGTTCATTATCGCTCAGAACGCGTAATTGTTTAGTTTTCGGTTCTTCTTCGACTTTTTCCAGATAGGTCTTTTTGCCTTGTTGGAGTTCCGCTGACCACCCTAAATCATGCTTGCGCCAGACCCAACCCTCGTCAGACGAGGTGGGTTTGGGATCAACCATAATCTCATCGCCAAATTTCAACTCGCCAATAATGGTCGAACCGGCGACAGCTTCCTGCCGGACCCAGAGACCTTTTTGATGAATCACGCGATATTTAACCTTAGCAGTCGGGTCGATGACAGGTGGCAAAATTTCGACGAATGTTTCTTTGGGTACCGATTTGCCACGATCGTCTTGCGTCTCTTCAATAGATTGACCGCGTATCCATGCTTTCGCGCGCCACCAGATAAAATCGTCGCGTTTTGTGCGTGATTTGGGATCAACATTGACTAGCAAACCGCGCGCTAAACCAACCCCCAGCGGTGCGGCATCTTGCTTCGGCTCACTGTATAAAGCTTGGCCGGTATCCACAATGCGGAAGGTTTCAACATTGTCGAGACCGCTCATCTTTTGTAAGAAGACACCCAAATCATCTTCGTTTACAGAAATAGGACGTTCGGCAACCCATGCCGAGACTTCCCACCATAATGAGCCATCGCGTTCAATGGGTGTGGCTTGGGTTGTTTCAAGGAAAACCCCCGGCGTTAATCCGCGCACAATCACGGCACTGTTATGGTCAGCTTTACCGCGTAAAGCGAGATCATTGCGCACAACTTTCAAGCGGGTGGTTGGCTTTTGATCGAATTCGGGGGCGCGTTGCAAGAATTGGGAAGCCTTGTTGTTGCTGACTTCAGCACTCCACGCCTTGACCACGGACCCATTTTTGACAATATCGTGGGCCCACCAGCGATAACCCCGCATGTCAGGTTTACCATCCGCTAACGTGTCCGTTGTCAACGAGTCGGCATAGACTTGAATAATTTCGTTATTATTGACCCGACCCAGCCAGGTGCCATTTACATTGGCCGTGGCACGCACATTGACATAATCTGAAGTCACTTTATAAGCATACCGCTCTTGGACAGAATCGATACGATGCACGAAGGCGGTCGCGCTGTTGATTGCTTCATCTGCCGCGCGTTCCTCAACCCAACCGGAGATTTTCCACCAAACCAGTCCATTTTGTTCGGTGCGCGAGTCTGACAGCACCGTCAAAATGGTGCCTTGGGTTAAATCATCCACCAAAATCTTATCTGTTTGGCGGGTTGGTTCGCTATAGAAGGCTTGACCGGATTGATAGACCCGGAATTCTTTGTAACGATTTGGGTCATAGGGCTCCAGATAAACGTCGACATTCCCTTTTTGATCAAGGGTGCGTTGCGCGGGTGTCCAGCCTGAAACTTTCCACCAGATACGTTCATTGACCACTTTTTGGTCGGTCTGTTCAAGTCTAAAGACAAGATTGCGGGTTAGGGCGGTTGTCAATGCTTGACTATCGGTATCCGTTTCTTCATATAGCACAACATGGTCGCCCACCACTTGAATCATGACGCTCACGACATGGCGATTGATATCCGGTGCAATCTGTTTGATATAAGGTATGACACCGGGTGTATTATCTTTTTCAGCGACCCATTGCGAACTGCCATCTTTGGTCACAATTTGACGCCATACATAATCTTTATCCTTAACGGCATCGAGATAGACTTCAATCTCATCGCCAAAACCTAAATCACCAACCTTCTGAGCTTTGGCATCAGCGTCAGACCGAATATTCATCCCTTTGCGAAAAGTGACTTTATAACTCAGGCTTTCGACCACTGTTTCGGTTTTAGCCAGATTAACGCTATCCTGCGTTTCTTCAGCAACCCAACCTTCAATTTTTACCCAGGTGAGGCCCATTGCTTCGAGTTTTTCAACCGGCGTCAGGATAACGTCCTGTCTTAAGACAGACAGCCGTTGAGCTTTGTCTTCTTGTGGACCTAAATAGAGTTGGTGGCGAGGAATCACCACTTGAAAACTCTTTTTATCCGACAGCTTGGTGCCACTGCCCGCTTCTTGATTGGCTATGACGGGCATCCGTAAAACAAATGGTTTTGCACTAGAACCAAATTTGGCCACTTCTTTTTTAATATCTTCAAAATCATTGTGCATGGCCGAAAAACCATCACTGATACCTAAATCGTTGCGGAGTGTATTGAATTGCCACGGAAGCACCGAAAATGCGCCCAAATCTTTCCATTTCTGGATACGCGTGCGATGATATTCCGCGCGATTTAAATGATCATTCTTAGGATTTCCCGGTGAAGCGCCTAATTCGCCAACATAAAATGGTTTTTCGACTTCTTCGGCAATGTGCACATCCCATTCAATACGTTCTTGCTCCTCACCATCGCCATCTTCAGCGTAAAAGTGGATGGAAACGAGATCGAGGGTTGGCAAGGCAAAAAGCTTCTTGGCCTGAGCGCGTGACGTCGCCGCGTCTTCAAAAGAAACCACATGCCGGACACTGACGAGACCGCTCGAAACCAGATGATTGGGGGAAATATTCTTAATAAATTCACTGGAAAATTTTGCAAAATTATAAAAACCCAAGAATTCCTTGGCCGTCGGCGCATGACGGCTGGGGTCAGGATGTTTAATTAAATCGCCCTGCTGAGGATGTAACGCTAATTCGTTGCCCAGTTCCCAGGCGAAAATTGTCGGATCGGCTTTAAATTCGCGTACCACTTTTTCGAGATAGGGAATATAAAATTCTTTGTACATCTCGTTGGTATAGTAGGTGTAATCATAATGTCCCAAATCCCACGGCCACTTATATTTAGGCGTAACTCCATCATGATGTTCAGGGATAAAAAAGCCTGAAACCCGCACCGAGTCATCCATGCACAAGATGGCCTGCATATTTGCGGCTTTGATTTTTTTGAGAGCCGCGCGTAACTTCGTGATGGTTTCCTCAACCTTAAACCGGTGATGAGGGACAAAAACCCGCACGAGTTGGGAGTTAATTTTCTGCAGAGCGGCAAGCTGAGTATCTTGCAAATTGGTATTGTTCTGGCTATCAGCCGCCAATACACCTGTTCCATAATAAATAAACTCACGCATATTGACACCAAGTCGCCAATCAATTTTTAGCATGTTGCGTGATCTCCTTAGAAAAATATATTTGATTGTTTATTTTTGCTATGTTAAGCAATCAAGCGAACGGGGTTTTATCACAACAATCCGAAACTCTCCCTTAATGATACTGTTAACTTGGTTTTTTCGGCAAATGATTGTTGGAAAAAAGTTTGCATGCGTTGAGGAAACGCTCTAGAAGTCAGATTAAGAAATAAAAAACGCCCTGACAAAGCAGGACGTTTTTGCATTCATGCTAAATTCCGTTATTCATAGTAGTCGAAAACAATTTCCTCGTCGACGATGTCGACACTTTGCAACAGCGATAGATCGTAAGTCTCACCATCTACTTCAATTGATGCGTCAGTTGAAGGGGCGCAATCAAAATCACAAGCCAGATTTATATCTCGATTGGTCAACATGACAATCACCAAACCATAATCCAAAACAACAGAAAAATCGGTTGAAATGACCACTGTCTCGGCAGGTGCTGTATAGGCAACCCCACCACATTCAATATTCATGAGTTGATCATCGCTGGGGTCAGTCTCTACAGTACATTCAACTAATTCTTCTTCAACCGCTCCACAGCCGGGACCAATCTCCTCACCATCGATTTCTACACATTGATTTTCAATAGCTGATGGATCAACGTCAAGCTCTATACATATATTCGAATTATCATCGTTACGGCAATCATAAATGTATCCCTCATAATCAACGACAATATCATTATCAATGAAAGGTTGATCTACAAAGTCGTCGCAATTCCCTTCGGTGCGATAAGCCCCATATTCATGCATGAAACCGTAAATTCTGACATCGCGATAGATAGCCAGAATAATATACCATTGCCCCTCTTTGCCAATACCCGTTACATTCCCAGTACCCGGACTAGAGACTCGTTTTGAATCATAACTAGGTTCATCATGGACGGTTGCGCCGTCTACGTAAAGTACACAATGGTCATCCTCATCGTCATCTTGCGCATGAGTGGTTGATGGTGTTGCCTTGAACGATGGCGTTAGACTAAATAAGAGTACGAGAAGAAGTAATAATAA
>JBNLCD010000315.1:0-6790 GCA_050303635.1 Anaerolineae bacterium | reverse complement strand
CGATCTCCCTTAATGAATGAAAATCATAAACTGCTCAAGCGCCTGACCGTATCGGATAGCATGACCGACAAAATGTGTCGGGCGGCGGTGCGGGCGGGAGCCTTAGGCGCAAAGTTGTCCGGCGGTGGTCGGGGCGGCAATATGATTGCGCTGGTCACCGATGAAACGCGCGGTCCCGTGGCCGATGCGCTGGTGAAACACGGAGCCGTCCGCGTGATTCACACTACCCTTGAGGCAACAAAAAAGACCACCCAATAAGTGGTCTTTTTTAGAGAGCGGGTAACGGGAATCGAACCCGTGTCAACAGCTTGGGAAGCTGTTGTGTTACCTCTACACCATACCCGCCAATGTGGAATTAATTGTAACCACCTCTCCCCAATTCGTCAAGCCTATTAGCGCCACGCCAATGAGCATCCCTCATATGTCCAGCCACAGGTCGACCAACCTATTTTGCTCATCAACTTCGCGCCCCAATAAACCCCACAATCTCTGCAAATCCTACTCAGATATTGCTAAGTGAGGATGTTTAATAACATTTCAAACCCCTCAACGGGGAAACAAGTTCTGCAATATGAAGAGGAAAAAATTCATGTATTTTTCCGCTTGTCTGTGTCGATGCGCGGCCCACAATGCATCGCTTGGGTACGACATTTTGCCCATTTTGAACCTTTGGAGGCCCGATTGGGTAAGGATGATGCCTATGTCCATAATTCAGTCGAAAGAAAATATCAATGGCCACCGAACTGACCGTTTTAGAAGATTTTTCTCTCGTGCTCAATTGCCAACCCATGCAATTTATTCATCAACTCCAACGCGAATTTCTCCAAGGATGCCTTGTCTCAGTTTACCGGACGTCATTAACGGGCACATTCAGCGCTACGGATCAGACCCCGACGAACTACGCTGTCCGAATCTGGCCAAAGCAAGCCTTTACCTCCTCCTCATTACATTTTGTTGAGTTTGCGGGCCATATTCAAACGACAGGCACCGGCCAATCGAAACTTACAGGGCAACTATTTCACCAGCCAACGCCCAATCGTCTGTTTTATTTCGAAACCTTCATGACCCTGAGCGCCACCTTTATCCCGCTGTTAGCGATTTTTCTATTCAATTCCAGCGCGCATCGCTCGTCGTTTGTGCTGAAAGTGTATCTCGCACTCTTTATCCTGATCATCGGCGGGTCCTATAGCTATATCTGGTTGCGCGCCAAGCAACGCATCGCCCACGATACCGCTCAAATCCGTAATCTAATTTTGAATATCGCGACACGTCACCCTGTTGATGGTGTATTGCTTAAGACAATATATGGCGCTGATGCCAAATTTACGACAAACGCTAGACACGGGCGGGACGGAACACATGCACCGGATAGAATTGTCTTCCCCGGTCCACCCTTTTGATTGATTCGCTTGAATCAATGTATCAACCTATCAACATATTAATCAACCTATTTTCTCATAAAATCCCATGGATAAAGGCTTGCGGGCCTGCATCCCCGCACTCTTAAATGAAGGTTCGTAGGACAATTTAGATTGTCCTATCTAATTGGCATAGATTGTCCATTGTTGTTTGGAGCTAAATGGCATTTAATAGGGCATATCAGTCAGTTGGTGAGAAAATCTGATGACGCTAAGCATTGAAATTGACCGGACCCAACACGTTTCCATCTACATCCAGATTGCGGAGCAAATCAAAACGCAAATCAGTCGGGGTGTATTGCCGGCCGGAACCCGCTTACCAACCATTCGGCGTTTAGCCAAGCAACTCGGGGTGACGCGTTTAACCACGCACAACGCCTATAGTGAATTGCAAGCGGAAGGCTGGATTGAATCGGTCGTGGGGCGGGGCACGTTTGTGAGTCAGGCGGTCAAACCCGGTGCCTTGGTCGAAGGGGCGGAAGCCTATCTCACCATCGATAGTGTCTTAAGCGATGGCCTCCGTAATCCGACACCAGTTGGGATTCGCTCGATGGCGATGGCGCACCCTGACGAAAACACGTTTCCTGTCGATGAGTTTTGGGCGAATCTGGGACAGGTCAAAGGTGAAGGTGCGCGCATTTTTCAATATAACCATTCTTATGGTGACCCAAGCTTGCGGACGGAGTTGGCCCAATTTCTCTTAAGATATGACATCAGCACCACGCCGAATAGCATTTTGCTCACGAATGGCGCGATGCAGGCCATTAGTTTAGCGGGGCAAGTGATGGCACCCCCGGGTTCCAATGTCATGATTGATCAACCTTCATTTTTGGGGATTATCAATGCCTTTGAATCCTTTTCCGTAAAATCGGTGCCGGTCCCTGTCAACAATGGGACAGTTGATTTGAATCGACTTGAGGATGCGGCGCGTAAATATAAGCCGCGCTTGTACTATAGCATTCCAAGTTTCCAAAATCCGACAGGGTCGTGCATGTCACTCAGTGAGCGGCGCGATTTGTTGGATTTGGCTGAACGTTATGATTTTTATATTATCGAGGACGATGTGTATGGTGAATTGTATTACGACAATCCGCCACCGCCTCGCCTACGGGCTCTTGATGAAAATCAACGGGTCCTTTATGTTAATAGCTTCTCGAAGATGTTGATGCCGGGACTCCGCATTGGCTTCATCGAGGCTGACGCATCGATCATTGATCGCATTGCCCGGACACGTCGCATCACCGATCTGGGTAATCCGGCGGTATTGCAAGTGGCCTTAAAAAATTTCTTGCATGCGGGCGGTTTAACGCGGCATCTCAAACGGATTCGTCCGGTTTATGCCAAGCGGCGCGATACCTTGATGCACGCGATGGCTGAATATATGCCAGATTTTGTCGAATGGACCTATCCTGAAGGCGGCTTTGCCTGTTGGGTGAGTATGCCCCGTTTCTTTGAAGAAGGGGAACTCTACCAGTTGGCTTTAAATAATGGATTTGCTTTTACGCCGGGTGAGGTCTATCGCATTAACGACGATAAGAAGATGCATTTCCGTTTATGTTTCGGCAACCAAACCGAACCCGCTATTGGGGCCGGTGTGAAGTTGCTGAGCGAACTAATCCATACGCGTTATGCTGAAATAACACCAGCACTCAACGCGTATCAACAGTAAAATCTTAGTTTCACTTACTAACATATTTTTTCACACAAATAAAAACTAATACCGTTAGTTTTCAGAATTATTCATGTTTTTGCTGAGGTTTTTAGCAAATTTATGATGTGGCTAAAACGACCCTAATCAAATTATTGCAGGGACGTTTGGCGCACAACACGCCAATGTGTGGAAAGGTAGTGCTTAATGTTTGGATTGGGCTGGTTAAATGGTAACAAGACCACCTCACCGGGCATCAAAAGTTTTTACGAAGAGGTGGAAACCATCAACAACAAAGAGTTGTGCTCACGGGGTGTCACCTCCATCGAAACCGACGATATCGTCGGCAGTGTTGGTCAAGCCCATGAGCTTGATGATAAATTTCTACCCAAACAACAGGGCTGGACGCAACGCCATGAAGACATGGAACAACGGTTGCGCCAAGGTTGCCCGATGAATCCAATCAAGGTCTTCAAGATTCAACACGAAGACCACGCTGAATATTTTGTGGTGGATGGTCATCACCGCGTCGCATTAGCCAAGCGGTTCGGACATCCCCAAATTAATGCCGATGTAACTGAAGTTGTGAAGTAAATCTGTGGTTTTCTGTGTCCGCTCGACAGGGCGGACACAGGAGCCAGCGGATTAAGTTGAAAGCAACATCTAACAAGTCCTCTTGCGCTCGACCTCTTTTGTAGACAAGTAAATGCCAGCCGTTGCCCTTGGATCATCTGCCGATCTATGGGGTAGGTTCTGTATAGCTAGGCTTAGGGCGGAAGGGACTGGTGTATATGCCAGCGCAAGGGCCTAAAGACCCTTGTTAGAAAAAGTCGGAGTAATTTTAATGATGTTCGGCTGACAAGGTTAATCGGTACCAAGGCGGCTAATGTAGTTTTATAAAATAATGGTGATATCAAAACGGGCGAGCCCCTACAAAGGCTAATCACAACGCGCCAAATTTGTAGGGGGTGAGGCATGCCTCACCTGTATTCGAATATCCCGTTTCATTTTTCAAAACGCATTCGCTCCTTGAATTTGCCTGAATTAACGCTAAGCCGTACCTCATAGCACAGTTTTTTATCACCTAGGGAGACTGGACATGGATAAAACCGAAGCATTTGAAAAATTGCAGGCAGAATTTGACGAGTTGGCTATTTCGCCTACCGATGAAGGGTTGGTGGAGTTGATTACCTGTCGGCCTGATTTTGGCGAACGCCAGATGTTGGAGGCGGCTGAAATTGATCTGCAAAAGGGTTTGATTGGGGACAATTGGCATGTGCGCCCCAGTCGCCACACCGAAGACGGTGGGCCGCATATGGGGTGTCAGATTACGCTCATGAACAGCAAAGTCATCGACCTCATCACCCACGATAAAGAAAAATGGATGTGGGCGGGTGATAATTTATTTGTCGATTTTGATTTGAGCCTCGAAAATCTGCCGATTGGCCAACAGATTCAAGTCGGCGAGGTGGTGCTCGAAGTCTCGGAAATGCCCCACAATGCCTGTGGCAAATTCAACCAATATTTTGGAAGTGCCGCGACGAAGGTGATTAATTCACGCGAGGGGCGTCGTTTGCGGTGGCGTGGCGTGAATATGCGGATTATTCAGGGGGGCACCATCAAAGTCGGGGATGTGGTTCGCAAGAAATAGACAATCGACCCTCGCCCCCTGACTCATTTCTTTTTGTGGAGAGGTAAACGGACGAGGTGGCAAAAACGCTACGGATTAAAATCCATAGCTAAAAAACAACGTCCTATAAATGGACTGCAACCGTCTCCTGTGAAATTTTTAACCCATTTATAGGGTGATGCATTTTAGCCCCGAATTTATTCGAGGGCGGCTGGCGGGCTAGAACCCTTGTCCCAAGAATTGAGAACTAGTCCCATTGCGAACAAGCATTAAAAACCTACCCTTATGCGGGATTGAGGGAGGCCGTTAAAACGCATTATCTCGTCAAAATCTACCCAGCGATGTAAAAAAAGAGGGAGTAACATAGTATGGAAGCCAAGCTAGCCTACGATAAGAAGTATTTCGATATTCTGTTGCAATATGCGGCGGAATCCAGCCAAGAATTTCTCGCCAATATTGACGAGCGTCCGGTGACCGCCAATCCTCAATCACACGACATGCTCCACTTGCCCGATGTGGGCTACGGTGGTGAAGAAGGTTTCGCGCTCTTTCTGGAACGCTATGCCGCCGAATTTTCAGCGAGTGCGGGCCCCCGTTATTGGGGTTTTGTGACGGGTGGCAGTACCCCCGCCAGCTTGATGGGCGATTGGTTGGCCAGCGCGATTGATCAAAATATCACGCAAAGCGAAGAATCGGTGGCCCAATTTATTGAAGCCGAGACCATCCATCTCTTGCGGGAATTATTTGGCTTGCCGGAAGAATTCTTCGGGACCTTTGTTAGTGGTGCGACGATGAGCAATTTCACAGGCTTAGCGCTTGCGCGGCAATGGATTGCGCATGAACACGGCATTGATCTGGCGAATGATGGATTCGCGGATTTACCCCAAGTCCATATTTTGGGCGCGGCTCCGCATTCCAGCGCGTATAAAAGTTTGGCCATGTTGGGCTTCGGCCGGAAGAATGTGCAATTGGTGCCGAAATTAGCGGGTCGTGAAGCAATTGATGTCGCCGCACTGGAAAAAGCCCTCGCCGAAATTGCTCCCGCGCCGAGTATTGTCATCGCGAGCGCGGGCACGGTCAACACGGTCGATTTTGATGATTTGCAAGCGATTGGCGCGCTCAAGGAAAAATATAATTTCTGGTTACATGTCGATGGGGCTTTTGGTGGATTTGCGGCTGTTTCCCCGCGCTATCAACATTTGGTGGCGGGCCTTGAACACGCCAATTCCATCACGATTGATGCGCATAAATGGTTGAATGTGCCCTATGATTCGGCCATGCAATTTACCAAACATCGTGATTTGCAACTTGAAGTCTTCAACAGTTCAGCGGTTTATCTGGGCGATATTGGTGAGAATCCAGACTATGTGCATTATACGCCGCAAAATTCACGACGGTTCCGGGCCTTACCCGCATGGTTGAGCCTGATGGCTTATGGTCGCGCGGGCTATCAAGATATTGTGGAGCGCAATTGTGAGATTGCGACGCAATTGGGAGCTTTGATTGAAGAATCGGCGCATTTCAACTTATTGGCCGAGGTGCGCATGAATGTAGTGTGCTTTACGCTGGCCACTGACGAGACCCCGACCATGGATTTGATCAACGCGTATCTGACGAAATTACATGCCGAGGGCTTGGTGTTCATGACACCGACGGTTTATGATGGCGTGCCGGGGATTCGGGCGGCGATTTCGAATTGGCGCACGGATGAACACGATTTGCAAATGGCGTGGCAATCGATGACGGCCACTGTCTCTAATTTGGCGGTGGGGGTTTAGTTGCCCTCAGCCCCGAAATTTGGCTTCAGAATTTGTGGGGAATGGAATGGTTATTGCATGGCGGTGGGCAAGTTAGGTTGAAACCCACCGCTATTTTCATAACTAAATATAAGAATGCGCCCTATTCGCCACATTCTTGTTGTAAATAGGCCAAACTTTCTTCTGCCGATTGTCGATTAGGGTGGTTGGCTGGCAAAGATTGTTGTAATATTTGGACCGCTCGTTCCATATAGGGAATTGCGCCCCGACAATCGCCCATTCTATAGAGTAAAATTGCCAGATTATTGACATCCCTGGCGACATTGGGATGGTCAGG
>JBNLCD010000314.1:0-6809 GCA_050303635.1 Anaerolineae bacterium | reverse complement strand
GAGAATATCCCAATTTGGCTTCATACAGATGATGAGAAACTTGCGCGTGAAGGACATAGAGGTGTTCCATTGAAGATTCTACAAAATCTTTGGCGACCAGCTATTTTTTCGATCCTGGCCAATATTATGCTAAATGGTGGTCTTGAAGTTGATTCGATTAATGAAATTAACATATTCGAACATGACGATATTTTACCTGTACCCGGTAATCCACGGGTTATTCATCTACCTGGACACACACCCGGATCGGTTGCATTTCATTTTGAAGATGAAGAAGTATTAATTGCAGGGGATGCTTTGTGTACACGTTATCCACAAAACAACATGATGACAGATCCAGATATCATTATTCAAGGATTAAGTGATAACGAAAATCAGGCTCGTCAATCTTTGCATAATCTAGCAAATTTCGGTAACACTTTGGTTTTACCTGGACATGGAACAGCATGGAAGGGCAATCTTGGTCAGCGAATAGTGACTCTGCAAGATGTATGATAACTATAAATGGACAGTTGGCGAGGATTTAGCTCCTCGCCCATTTTCTTCTTAATCGGCAAAATAAGCCAGCGCCATCACAACACGCTCTTCCACATCTTGTGAAGCATCCCGCGGTATGGATTGTAAGGCACTCTGCGCTTCGATAATACTGTAACCCAAAGCAGTCAAGGCGGCGATCACGTCCGCATCCACATCACTGACCAAAACAGGTACATCACCCAACGAATCCCGCAATTTATCCTTCAATTCAAAAATAATTTTCTGCGCCGTTTTCTTACCGATACCGGGTACCCGTGTCAATACTTCGGGTTCTTCGCGCACCACCGCATTCTGCAAATGTTCACGGCTTAATGTACTCAAAATCTGTATTCCGGTACGCGGTCCAACCCCACTCACCCCAATCAGGGTTTGAAAGAGTAACCGCTCTTGTTCATCGACAAAACCATACAGGGCGAGTAAATCTTCGCGCACCAACAAATGCGTAAATATTGTGGCATCATGACGATCTGCATGTTGTAAGACACTTCGTGTGACATTGATATGCAAGCCAATGCCGCCGACCATCACCACGACAAAATCTTCACCTTCACGTACAATTTGACCCGTTACAATATCAATCATGGCTCAATATCTCCTTTAGTATTGCATCCGATCAAACCGCGTTGTATTCAAATGTGTATAAGCCATTGCTAAGCCATCTGCCGCATCATCTGGGCGGGGAATTTCATCCAAATTCAAAATCTGCATCATCATCATTTGCATTTGATGTTTATCTGCACTGCCATACCCGGTTATCGCTTGTTTGGCCGCCTTAGGTTTATAGGATGTGATAGGTATATCATGTTGCGCGGCTACCAATAACATGACACCACGCGCTTGGGCCACGGTAATACCCGTCGTCACGTTACGCCCAAAAAATAGTTCTTCGATAGCAATTTCATCAGGCTGATATTGTTCAATAAGTTTATTCAGTTCTTCAAAAATCTGTTGGAGACGTTGGGGCATGGGTGTTTTGGCTTTGGTTGAAATCACACCATAATCAATCGCTTCAACGGAACCATCTTCATATTCTTTAACAACACCGTAGCCAGTTGTTGCTGTACCGGGGTCAAGACCAAGAACAAGCATTTTCTATCACTTTCTCTATCTAGAATTATTGCGAAAATGGGCGGGTGAAGTCGTCGCGCCAGCGACGGATGAGGTCGCCCTCTGAAAACTTTCGCCAAACAAATAAGGACACGGCTAAAACAACCGTGCCCCCATCAAATTGCTATTCACAATTCCAATTTAGGCTTCAGCGGCAATCGCGGCCATGTTTTCATCAGTGAGGCTCAAATTACTGGATACATTTTGGACATCGTCCAGTTCTTCAAGACGTTCAATCAGGCGCACAATTTGCATGGCTTGATCGCTTTCAAGTTCCATTTCATTTTGAGGAACCCACGTTAACTTGCTGTCTTCAATTTTGTAGCCAGCGCCCAGCAAGGTTTGTTCCACTGTATGGAAATCTTCGCGCACGGTATAAATAATAAATGCAGAATCTTCATCAATGACATCTTCAGCCCCAGCTTCAGCGGCTTCTAAAAAGAGTTCATCAAAATCAGCCCCATCTTTGTTGACTTCGATATACCCTTTTTGATCAAATTGCCATTGCACAGCATTCGATTGCGCAAGCGAACCATTTGACTTATTGAAAGCGTGTTTGACCTCGGCCAAGGTACGGTTACGGTTATCGGTTAAGGTGTCAACAATAATAGCGACTCCATGCGGACCATAACCTTCGTAAACCAATTCTTCATAGACAACCGCTTCATCACCAATCCCAGCACCTTTATTGATAGCCCGTTCGATATTATCTTTGGGCATGTTAGCGGCTTTGGCCTTATCAATTGCTAACCGTAAATTCGGGTTAGCATCGGCATCGGGACCACCTTCACGGGCGGCAATTGATATTTCACGGACAATTCGTGTAAAAATCTTGCCACGTTTGGCATCTTCAGCGCCCTTTTTGCGCTTAATTGTTGACCATTTACTATGACCTGACATGGACTATCTCCAACTTAATGCTTAATTATCTTAAATTTGCTTGCATTATAGCATATCCCTTGCAGATGTGAATTTTGAACTCTGAGTTAACTAAATCTAATTACTATTTGTGTGAATCGGTCATCAGACGTTATAGTAGGCTGAAAATTATTTGCGACAGAATCGAGACAAACAAATGAGTTCATTATTACCTTTAAGTGAACATGAAATACAAGCCATTATGGAACGGGTTAACCGCGAAATTGGCACAAGTTATCAACCCTATGGTCGCACTCCCCTCAGCAGTTTACCCACTGCGGCAGATCCCATTCCCGCCGCTCATTTACGTGATTTAGGTACGGAATTGGGCGATGGGCTTTTCGCCACGCTGGAAGATGCAATTTCAGCCGCCCACGAGGCTTATCGCAATATGCAAGAGTTGCCCCTCAGCATTCGTAACAAAATGATTGACGCGATTCGGCATATTGGGGTTGAAAATTCAGTTTTGCTAGCCCAATTGGCGCATGGTGAAACCGGGATGGGTCGTGCTGAAGATAAGGTAACTAAAAACTGGATGAATGCCATGCTGACCCCCGGTCCTGAATATTTGACCACCGAAGCATGGAGCGGGGACAATGGGTTAACCATTACGGAATATGCCCCGTTTGGCGTCATTGGTAGTATTATACCCAGTACTAACCCAACCAGCACCGTTATTAACAATACGATTAGCATGGTCAGTGCCGGAAATGCGGTTGTGTTTAATGCGCACCCCAGCGCGAAACGAGCTAGTAACTACACTATTCAATTAATCAATCAAGCCATTACAAGCGTCGGTGGTCCGCCGAATCTAATCACGGCGTGTATCGACCCGTCCATTCAGACGGCCCAAGCCTTGATGCACCATCCGGGCATTCGCCTGCTCGTCGTAACCGGTGGCCCCGGTGTCGTCAATGCGGCCATGAAAGCTGGCAAGCGCGCTATTTGTGCAGGGCCGGGAAATCCACCAGCGGTCGTCGATGAAACGGCTGATCTGGAACAAGCCGGACGCGATATTGTGCGCGGTGGCTCATTTGATAACAATATCATTTGCACCACGGAAAAAAGCACCTTTGTAGTCGATCGCGTCGCTGACGATTTGGTCGGAGCAATGGAAGCCCATGGAGCTTATGTATTGACTTCATGGCAAGCTCGTCGCTTATGGAATACAGTTTGTCGCGAAGATCATGGTCCCGGTCAAGCCGCTTATATGCACAAAGAATTTATTGGCCAAAATGCGAGTGTGCTCCTGCGCGAAATTGGCGTGAAAGTTGGTCCTGAAGTTCGCCAAATTGTGGCGATGGTTGAACCCGATCATCCGCTCGTTTGGACCGAACAAATGATGCCCTTCATGCCTGTGGTTGCTATGCCCGATGCTTATAGTGCGATTGATTTGGCATGGCGCAGTGAACACGGTTATCGTCATACCGCGATTATCCATAGCAAGAATGTGGATCGCATGACGCATATGGCCCGTTTGATGGATTGCTCAATCTTTGTCAAAAACGGCCCCTGTTTTGCGGGATTAGGCGTTGAGGGTGAAGGTTATTGCTCTTACACCATTGCCAGTCCAACCGGTGAAGGCCTTACCAATGCACGGACCTTCTCGCGGTTACGTCGCTGTACTCTCCGCGATGGCTTCCGCATTGTCTAAATTCAAGTAACTGAAATATAAAAAAACACTGCTCATGACGTGGGCAGTGTTTTTATTTTCGTCGTAATCTTGTGTCAAATATTTATTGTTATTGTAAATCACCCTCAGCAAAATCAAGGGCACAACGTACCCCATAATGAATATCTCTGAGATCACCATAATCCGAGCCACGATTGGTGGCTAACATATATTGCGCCGAATCTTCCCAAGACCCCCCGCGTAAAACACGCCGACTAGCAAAATCGCTGGTTTCTTCGCGACCATCGTTGGCTTTGTAGGGATAATCTTTCAGTTCGGAAACAGTCCATTCCCAGACGTTGCCACTCAAGTCATAAGCCCCAACCCATGAAACGCCGTTTGGATGAGCGCCTGAAACCATCAATTCGCCACCATTTTCAAAATAAGTGGCGGCTGTGCTAGCAAAGTCGTTCCCCCATGGATAATTCCAGCCCGAAACACCCCGTGCGGCATATTCCCATTCGGCTTCGGTCAATAAACGCCCGCCGCGTTGTTGACAATAAGCATGGGCTTCATTCCACGCCAAATTATTACGCGGCAAATCTTCAACGGTATATTCACTTGGTTCTTGGGCGAGACCACCAAATTCAGCAAATTGCTGATTGGAAACTTCATAAGCATCTAGCCAAAACGGTTTATCGATACAGACTTCGTGGACAGGTTTTTCATCATCACTACCATCGTCACTGCCCATCGCAAAGCAACCCCGGGGAACTAAGACCATCGATACCCCGTCAAATTCCTGTGTGACCACGGACCAGTCTGTATTGTTTTTATGACGATTACCATCCAAGTCAACAAAATAGGCATCAATAGGGGTCTCTTCATCATTATCTGCCCCAAAGAATTGTTGTCCTAACAAAAGTCCCGCCCCAAAAATGAGGATGAGTATAATCCCGAAAATAATATTCTGTTGTAAACTATTCGCTTTTTTGGTTTGCTCAGTGGTATTCTTTTTCGCTTTTGTCAAGAAAAACTCTCCTTACTACGTGCATCGCTGGTTTCTAATTCTGCACAGTCGCGTAAATTATTCTAAGTCTATCTTAAAATCCCAGCCTGTATATTGCCCGAAATCATTCAACAATGCCAGAAGCATATGCGAGTTTGCCTGTTCAAGTTATTATTAAATGAATGATCTCTACCCAAAATTCAATGAACTGGATGATGTATGGATACAGTTGAAGGCAATGTTGAACGGATTACTTATTACAGCGCGGAGACAGGCTATTGTGTGTTGAAATTAGCCCCCACCCAACCTGAACTCGCGCGCCGTTCAGAACTGATTACAGTTGTAGGCACCATGCCAGAAGTGCAACCCGGTGAAGCGCTTAAATGCCACGGGAGTTGGACCACGCATCCCACCCATGGCCGCCAATTCAAAGCTGAAAATGTCATTCAACAACGTCCGGCCACCGTCGAAGGCATCCGTCGTTATCTAGGTAGTAATCTTATTAAAGGGGTTGGCCCCGTTACAGCCAAACGCATTGTCGATTTTTTCGGTGAAGCGACTCTCGATATTCTCGATCACGAACCTGAACGCGTGCGAGAGGTGCCCGGTGTTGGTCGGCATCGCTCGCAAATAATTGGCGAGGCTTGGGCTACCCAAAAAGCCATCAAAGAAGTGATGCTCTTTTTGCAATCCTACGGCTTAAACACTGGCATTGCTACCCGAATCTATAAAACCTATGGTGATGAAGCACTCAATGTCGTGCAAACTGATCCCTATAAACTTGTTTCGGACATTTGGGGTGTTGGTTTCTTAACAGCAGACCGTCTCGCTAGTGAACTTGGCATGGCACCCTATGCGCCTTCACGTCTCCAAGCAGGCATCTCGCATGTTCTCAATGAAGCGAGCACCGACGGACACCTCTTTTTGCCTGAAGATGAACTCGTCGCCAAAGCCAGTGAAATGCTGGATGTGGAACCGCATCATATTGAAGGGGCACTGGACCGCATCCAAGCCGATGACGAAATTAAGCGCGACGAAGTCGAAAATCCACTCAATCGCGCAATGACGTCGGCCATCTATATTTCACCGTTTTATTATGGTGAAACAGGGGCTGTGCGCTGTATCCGCGATATGATTGATAATCCTATCAGCCGACTTGATGATTTATCTCGTATGTCACGTGATAAATGGGATTTGCTTTTGCAACGCATCATGAGCCGCGATAATATTCGCCTCAGCGACCAACAACAACGCGCCGTCCATACCACGCTGACCAATAAACTTACAATCCTCACTGGTGGCCCCGGCACGGGAAAAACGACGACGCTCCGCACCATTATTGCCATGCTGGAAGCAACCAATCACAGTTTTAAATTAGCTAGTCCCACCGGACGCGCCGCTAAGCGTTTGAACGAGGCTACCGGACATCCCGCTCAAACCATTCACCGTTTGCTATCCTATGCACCGCGTGAAGGGTATGGCGCAAATGAAGAAAATCCGCTCAACGCTGATATTATCGTAATTGATGAAGCCTCTATGCTCGATCAATTACTTTTCTATGCCTTGATACGCGCTATTCCACCGCAAGCCCATTTACTTTTGGTGGGCGATGTGGATCAACTACCC
>JBNLCD010000313.1:0-6833 GCA_050303635.1 Anaerolineae bacterium | reverse complement strand
AATGTGCATTGATTACCGTTCTCTAAATGAAGTTACTATCAAGAACAAGTACCCTTTGCCTAGGATTGATGATCCATTTGATCAACTAAAGGGAGCTTGTGTTTTCTCAAAGATTGACCTCCAATCTAGAAACCATCAACTGGGTTGATCTGAGCCAAGCCAAGCTCTATCAAGCGAATTTGCCGCGTTTAATTGCCCGTTTAGCCAAAGAAGGGCAACTTCTCGACGAAAACAAGCTCCCCTTAAGCTACAAAGTGCCGCCGCCTGCCGCGAGTGCCTTTAGCGGTATTGCGGAAGTGGTTGGGCAAGATGGCGTGACAGTCGCTCAAGATTCGCGCCAAGTCAGCCAAACCTCATTGCGGCGTTATATCCGCACATTAGGGGTGATTGCCGCGCCATTTGTCGATGGTGAAGGTAAGTCTTCGGCGGCTACTCATTTGGATATTAATCTGGCATGGCGCAATTTAGCCCAAGCTGTGACAACAGCGCATCAATTGCCGGGGGATAGCACCGGAGCGCCACTTGCTTTGGTACGCCTTTCACCCCCCACCGCCAATAACTTGACCAAATCCCTCAATATTGAAGGGGCAGATGCTTATCAAGTCGTGCATTTGGTCGCGCATGCTGACAATGAAACGCTCTTTTTGGAAGACGAAGAAGGCGCGGAAGATATTGTGCAATCCACGCGCTTCAAGAATATATTTGACAAAGGCAGTGCCAAACTGCTTGTCTGCGACACTCCGCTCAGTGATGAACTGGTCGCCAAATTATTAGCTGAAACTTCACTCGAAGCGGTGATTGCGCCGACGAGCACTCAACCCGATGACGCCATTTTATTATTTAACAGCCGCTTCTATGGTCAATTAGCGAGTGGCGAGTCTGTGAATTCAGCGTTTAAGATGGTTAGTGAAGGTCTGAAGGCCAGTCATCCCGATTTGGCCTATCGACTAAAACTTAAAGACGAATCTGGCACACTCAGCTTAGAACTGCCGCCGCAAGAACATCGCGCCGATAAACCTTTGATTGATTCGGGTTTGCCACCAATGCGCAATGTCCCTGTAAATTTAGGTTTCGTCGGGCGGAGTCAAGAACTCAAAGGACTGCACGGCCAAGCTTTTGAATCCAATATTCGCCAAGTCGCGATAAATGGTATTGGCGGGATTGGTAAGAGCTGGGTTGCTAGCGAATATATCAGCCGTTTTGGGTGGCGCTATCCGGATGGTATTTTGTGGATGCGCATTTGTGAACAAACCAAATCCGAGGATATTTTAGGGCAAATGCTGGCGTTATTAGAAATGCCTGCCACCACTGCGCCCGGTGATTTACGCACCGCCTTGAAAAATAAACGCGTCCTCGTCATTCTGGATCAAGCCAATGAATGGAATGATCGTCTGGAAGTCGGTGAAATTACCGATTTCATTGCCCGCGTCGATCCTTTGAGTGGCACACGCTTTATGTTAACTGCGTGGGCGGATGTCGAACCACTGAGCCGCACCAATGGCACCGGTAAGATTATCATTCAAGAAATGCCCGAAGGTGAAGCGGGTCTGCTTATTCAACGCCTGATTCGTGATCATAATTTGCAAAGTGAATTTGATGGTGTCGAAAATGGTTTAGCGCAATTTACTGAACGCACCTTTTTCACGCCGTGGTTGATTCGCAAAGGCATTGATTCAGTTAAAATTGATGGTCTGGAATATGCTTTAGAAGATTTGCAAGAGTTACCCGATGAACTCGATATGGCCATGGATTGGCATATTGGTCGGCAGGTTGACAGTCTAAAAGATGAACTCAGCGAAACACGGGATTTCTTGCGGAAATTACAAGGTGTGCCCGATAGTTTTGACCGTAAATTAGCGGAAGCCTTATCTGCTCAAACCGCACGCCAACATTTACGCGAGCTCGTGCGCCGCAACTTGCTCAGACGTGAAGGTAAACTTTATAATTTACCTGCGATTGTACGTGCCTATTTGCGCCAAAATTTGCCCCTCAGTGATGAGGAACAAGATCAAGTTGATGAAGCCATCATCAAACATATGTTAGGCACACAGGCCTAGGCTTTCAAATAAGACAGAAAATAATCGTTCGGACAACTATCGTCCGTCCTTACATGGTTCAATTGATATTTAACCCAGCACTAAAACAACGCGGAGATTAACCGCCCATGACTGATACAATTGCTATCCAACTGACACGGGAACAACAAGCCTCCCTCAATAATTTGCGGGCAGTCATCAAGCGCCAATTGCGTCCGACAAGTTCCCTTGATCCGTCTTTGGTTGCAGATATTCTGCTTAAAAACAGTCCGATGATGCGTGAGGCTGGTTTGGCGCAGGAACAATACGATTATTTGACACAAATTCGGGATCGCGTCGCCGAAGATTCAGTGATCTATGCGCGACTGACTTCACACATGGCCACCATGATGGATGCCATTGATGAATTACGCCCGGAAGCTGGCCAAACTCATCAAGCGTCATTGAAACAATTTGAGGGATTGGCCGATAAAGATGCGCATAAACAATCTTTTGCTGAAGCGCAAATTGCGTTTGGTCGTCATTTGCTCGATGCAAGCGAATTAGGCAAAGCCGCGGATCACTATCAAAAAGCAATTGATTTGTTGGATAAGCAAGGTTTGCAAGCCGCCGTGGCTGAAGGTGAATTGGGCAAAGCCTATGTGGGACGCGGTCATTTTGAACAATCTAAACCTCATTTTGAAAATGCCCTCAAGACTGTGCCCGACGGTGATGATGTAGCGGACGAACGCGCTAAAATTCAAGCTGATTTCGCCTCTGCGCTAATTCAACTCGGTGATTTGGACGAAGCTGAAAAATTACTCAAAACAGCAATGGAAACTTGTAATCGTTTGGGGTTATGGACGTTACGTGGTCAAGTCCGCCGTGAATTGGCTTATGTTGACCAAGTCCGTGCCGAAAAATCCCAAGATGGTGCGGTTATTAAAGCCCATTTGACCCAAGCTGAGAATTTACTTCAACAAACCATTGCTGATTTATTGCCGTTGTCAGACACACTCGGTTTAGCCGTAGCTTATCATGATTTGGGCCGTGTGGAAGCGCGTCAAAAGAATTTCACGGATGCTCAATATCATGTGGAATTGAGCAGTGAAATGTTCCAACGCATTGGCAATCGGCGTAATTATGCTGTATCTGAAGTTACTTTAGGGCAGTTGATGGTCCTGAAAAATGGGGATGCGGCTACCGCAAATCAACATATCCACAAAGCATTAGAACTTGCGACCCAAATTCAAGATGCCCATACGCAAAAGCAAGCCGCCGAATCATTGGCACGTATTCATCAGATTCAGAGCAAACGGGCGGTCAGTGAAAAACCCGCCGTGCGTCATCAAGTGATTGACCAAATCAGTTTTAGTCGTGCCAAACTCAGCGAAATCGGTTTGGCCAACTATGCGGAAGTCCTCAATCCGTTGATTGCGCAACTCGAAGCCGTTGAAAAGAGTGGTGATGTCCCAACAGCTTAACGCCGAAACCTGTACCAATCATCCCACGCGGGCGGCAGTTGAGCATTGTGAAGTTTGTGGCACACCTTTATGTAATTTTTGTCTGTACTACACAGATGATGGTCAACGCCTCTGTGAAACCCATGCCCGTGAAGCCCATGCGCTTGGCTTAGGCTTCAATCCGCCTGAAGTTTATGCGGATGGCCTGCTAAGTGGGCAAGCGGATGCCACGCGCCATCAAAAAGCTATTCTGCGTGGGTCACCGATTATTCCCGCCATCAAAGGCGCTGTCTCCGGACCGCGTATCATGTATCAGGCCAATAATATGGACTTGTTGGCTTTTGTTTCCATGTTAACGGGCATATTTGGGGTTATTGCGATCTGTGGCGGGGGTGTATGTTTGCCACCCTTGGGCTTTTTGATGTCAATTTTTGCATTGATGAGTGCGAAGGATGCTGTTGATTCACGGCGTACCCGCAATCAAGCAATTATTGGCCTGATTATGTCGGGGATATTTTTTCTGGGAATTGCCGCATCAATTGCTTTATGTGCATGGAGCGTCAATTCAGCCAACAACACGCCCGCTTATTACAATCCTACCTCGCCTTTTGGAACACCATCGCCGATTCCATCGCGAACCCGTGCCCCGATCCAAACCTTAACACCCACCCCCGAAGAGGATGTAGAAGATAACCCAGCGGCGTATTTGATTGATTTTGGGGAATAAATTTAGTCTGTAATCCCAAGGTGTGACGCGATGTCAGGCTTCACGGGATAGACTTTTTCTTCGGGTACAGTCGGCAAGGGTTTATTTTCCAACACTGCTTGATGTATGTCGCGGGCGAGTTCAGTGACTTCGGTTAAGCCAATAATCCACTTGTGAACATAATTCTCAACCACGGTGCCCCGAATCCCTAATTGAATGGCGCGACAATCAAGTTTATAGCCTTCAAGAGCACGGTCGGGGTCCCATTGCACGCGAACTTCTGAAGCATTGAGTGCCTGTTTCCATTCTTTCTGGGTAGCATGTTGGCGTTTATTGAACGATGTTTCAATGGCTTGCCCAATAATTTCTTGAAAACCTGCATGGGTTAACTTAATTTTGAGAATAGCTTTTTGGCGGTTTTTGCTCGCATAGCCAGATCGATAGAGCATCCAACCAAAAGAGGGCTTAATCCATGTCATGCGGTCCATACTAAACCCATCGGCGAAGGTACCATGTGCTAAAGCTGAGGCGACAGTACTAGGTCGGAAGGCTTGATAGACATAAATGCCTTCGTCATCGTAATCGGCACGAATCTGGCGGGTCATGTTTAAAGTTTTCTCGCTTAGATAGGTTGTCAGAAATCGTTCGAAAAAGCTTCTTTACCTTTTTTGTAAAAAAGGTAAAACCAAAAAGCGTTAAATGAACTTAACTACAGTCCTATCTAGAAGTTTTGGTCAAGCTTTTACAAAAGCTTGGAAAGCCTTTTCTCTAAAAATTTTCGGTGTTTTACACTAGTAACTACTCAAAACAGCTATAGAAAAATTCCGAAGTTTGCTTGGCAATAGATGGCCATTCAAATGTTTGGGCAATTTGGCGTGCACCCTGTCCTAATTTAGCCCGCTGATCAGGATTTTGCTTGAGCTCATTGAGCACTTCAGCCAACCGGCGGGGATCATCCGGTGGAACCATGCGCATCGTTTCACCATCAACTAAATCTGGGTCATCTTCCGTGGGGAAAGTTGTCACAATCGGACAGCCATGCAATAACGCGGCCATCAAAGTTCCGCGCCGCAGAGACACGCCATCTTTAAAGGGTAAAGCGACAACATCGCAAGCCATGAGATAAGCACTCACCTCTTGCGCTTCGACAAAGCCCGTCCATGAGACATGCCGCGTGATGCCGAGCCCCCCAATCAATTGTTGAGCAATATCGGCTTGCTGAAGATTGGTTTGGTCACTTGCGCCCGTCTGACCCCCGATCACAATCATGTGGGTTGAAATGTGGTGTTCTTCAATCAATAGTCGAACAGCATGCGCCAATGTATCAACACCCTTGGTTTTGTTAATAAAACCAAAATAGCCAACCAGATACGCATCAGCCGGAATATGGCGTTGGGCACGCCAATCCTCCGGTGTGAAGTTAGGTGGCGGATTAACGGCAATATTGGAGCCAATAGGAACCCGTCCAATTTTCGGCATGCGACGTTGTTCATCGAGTTCTTGTTCATCCGCCCGATTCGTGACAATAACGCCATCACTTTTTTGCGCCATCTGATAAATGACTTTTTTGCGTAAACCACCGGCTTTGGGGAATAAGTAAGGGACCAGCAAATCATGGAAAGTGGTAATCACTTTGACATGCTTTTTCAGCTTTTGGGGCAATTGGTTAGCCGCAATATTCATATTGTAGGCGGCGGCTTGATATTGGATATTCACCAAGTCAAGTTGATGCTGACGAACCCACTCAATCGCTTGTTTATCACCGGGTGCACGCTCCCGTGCTCCGCGACTAATGCGACCCCATTCTTCAACCGTAGCTTGCACCGTGATACCCCGTTCGGTATGAGGCGGATTGGCGAGGTGACTGGTGAGGATATAAATTTCATGTCCCATTTTCACCAGTTCGCGGGCGAGTTCAAGCGTAAAATCGCCGACACCGCCTTGCATGGGGGGATATTCGCCAGTAATAATACCAATTCGCATGTGTTTTGCTGTCCTTCTGCATGTTTTGTTCTTATATAGGCTGTAAAGAATCTTTTTTGTAAAAAAGGTAAAACTAAAAAACTTTCAATAAGCTTAAATAAAGCCCCTTCTAAAAGTTTTGGTCAAGCTTTTACAAAAGCTTGGAAAGCCTTTTTTTCTAAACAACTTCGGTGTTTTACAATAACAAACCAATTACTTGAAAAAATAGAAACTTAATAAATAGAGTGTAGCTTAACTATGGAATAAGGCTAAGTCGTTTGCAAGACAATTTTTTCGCCTGCACCCAATAATGAGCGTATCACTGTCCAATAGGCCGAGATACGTTGCGCTCGCATGGAACGTTTATGGCCGATAATCCATTTTGCACTTTCTAAAATCAGTTGCCAACCATAATTTATCACCAGCACAAAGCGTAAAATCAGTGCCGCTCCAGTTCCATGATATTTCTGAAAATAGCGGAGTTTACTATGTTGAAAATGGACCTGACTGCGCGTTTGCACCTGAACAGTACTTTGCCCGCCGTAGTGCACAATATAGGCCGAGCCCACATAATAAACTTCCCAACCCGCATCTTTAGCGCGCTTGCACCAATCCATTTCCTCGGCATACATAATATACAATTCATCTAAGCCGCCAAGTTCATCATAAATCTTGCGTTTAAGCATA
>JBNLCD010000312.1:0-6865 GCA_050303635.1 Anaerolineae bacterium | reverse complement strand
AACAAGGGCACGAGTAGAAAATTGCTCGGCCAGCCATGTTCCAATCGTGACCCAATCGGGTTCAAAAACAAGTGTAACTGTCGCTTTAATTTCTAGGTTAAGTTCAGTGCCATCTTTGGTTATGACTTTTCTATTGATGGGGATAATATCGATTGGAATAGAGAGGTTCGCAAATTCGATTTCGCTTTCTTGCGCATCATAATTCAGAATATCGAATTTTAGGGCCACGGCGGCATGCTTGTGTTTAATGCCTAAGATGGTAAGGCCAATTTCGCCGCCGCCGGTCGTGACCTTGGCTTCACCTTTGCTTTCGAAACCTACTTCAGCGGCAGTGTCTTCAAAGAACTTATCCCACTCTTTGGATGATTCAGCATAAAATCCAGTTTTACCGTCACTGCCCCCAGCAATACCGACTTGTGTATCGCCGTCATCTTTTTCTTTGGCAGATCCAGCGATTTCTCCACTAAGTGTAACTTCCTTAAGCTTGACCGGTATTTTAGAAGTGCTGGGTTTCTTGTTTGGCCATTTTTTTTCTGGAAAGGAAAACTTGAAACCACCTTGATACCCATCGCCGTCTCGTTGAATATTGGCTGGCGCACGCTGGATGGATTGAGGTGGAGCAGGATAATGGGTGCTCAACATGCGTTGGACATAAGCATTACCTTGCGTGCGTTGCATTTGCAAAAGGGCCTGACTACGCTGTGAAGTCGGCAGATTTTTGATACGATTGGGCACGGTATCGTTGGGATTCCCAGCGCCAGCGGCTGTACCAATCAAACGTCGAATAGCAAGTGAATCTGGGGCAGAAGAAGTGTCTTTTTCAGGGGTAGAATTTTGCGAAGATTCGGATTGTGTTTTATTTTCAGATTGGGGTGCAGACTGCTGAGTTGGCATGATGGCCACTCCCAATTCTTACTATGGTTGATTAAATTCCTTTCATTATAAATTAGGTAAATTTTTCGCACCACCGATTTTGGAGTGAAT
Organism: Anaerolineae bacterium; assembly: GCA_050303635.1. Classification (GTDB taxonomy): domain Bacteria; phylum Chloroflexota; class Anaerolineae; order Aggregatilineales; family J027; genus JAKEEQ01. Next base: position 5,881 of record JBNLCD010000312.1, on the reverse strand, counting down.
TTGTAAGTTCGCTATGAAATTCATAAAAAATGGCGACAGTCAACCGTCGCCATTAAAAAATTATGAAAATTGAATTTCGGAGATATTATGTGTCAGCGTTTACCGATCACTTTATTTTTTGGGTTGATCACTTGGTGGTTTGCTAAAATCAACAGAATGATCCGTTTGGAATAACATACCCAACCCAGCTATCTCTAGCGTCTTTTGGTATAGATCACGAATGCCGGGAGGCATTCTTTGTAGGCGTTTCTGCGCCAACCCGGCTTCATCAACCGTTCCATCTGGTTTCATATGCTGTTCGGCTAATTGATCGGATGATAAACGTGATGTTCTCTTAATGGAGACAATCCAGACTGCCCCTTCTTGGTTCGGTGTAATATCAAATTTGCGTGTATTCCATTTGTTTACACCTAAGCGGTCAGCATCCGTCTGCGGTGTTTTGTGTACTGGAAATTCTTGATTACTCTTATAAGCGACAATCTGGCTGGCACGATACTCGACTTCGGCTTGTTTGTTGCGCAATTGTTGAGCTTCACCGCTATTATCATCCCATTGAGGCGGTAGAGGTTTAACTCTGCCCTTCTTCTTAGGGTCTGCCAAATCCTGCTCGTGTTTTTCTAGAGCGGCAGGCGTATATGCTTGTTCACGGATAGCCTTGGCACGTTTCATCAATGCTAGTTCACTAACGGCTGAATCATAGCCACTCCGTGATATATAACTATCAGGACTGCCGTAGTAGTAGGCGTTTGATCGTCCCGCAACTGCCCAGTAGTTAAAATTATTGGTTGCCGTACGGGTGACTTCTTCGGGACGTACTGCGCCTTCACCTTGCCTGACTCCTTGTGAGTTGCCAGATACAACGCGAAGACTGCTCACAAACTCATTCGCTTGAGCGGCACGGCTATTAAAATTCTTTTCTTCCACAATCGTCGCGACATGTCCAGAAATGGGTCCATAGGGAAAGGATGATGACCAATAAACAAAATCGCCGGGATAGAGGGGTGCCGTAGCGGCATCAGGCAAATCTATTTGGCGACGTTGATCCTTGGCAAAATCAATCGTTTTCCCACCAGGCTGGTAGGCCTTCTCGTGACTGCCCTCACCAAACCATTGGCCAATAAATCGACTGTGCGACAAACGCAAATCCTCAAGAAGCCAACCCCATAGTGTTAGAAATTTGGGACGAATTTCGGCTTCCATCTGTTTTCTATTGGGATCGTTTGTTTTCTTTTGTAGCGCTTCAATTTCCTGCACTAGTTTTTCGGCTTTTTCCTGGTTTGCCATCATCCTGTGCGGTGGGGTATACGGGCTATTGATGGTTGAACCTTTATCAAAAAATAGACCGGCTTTCCAAAGTCCCAAAATCACCGAACGTTCACTTGCGGGGCCGCACCAATCCATCATATTTTTAAGACCCAAGAATATTTCGGATTTTTCATTGGTTTCGCTAAACCCGATGCTGGCATTTAATACTTCTAAATTGGACGGGATTTTGACATTCTTCAATTTTTTCTCAGCGGCTTCATCGTCATCAGTATTCGCGATTTCAACACCCTGATATTTCGCAATGCGTTGTTTAGTCCAAGCATTGAGATAGGCAATCAAAACAGCCTGTGCCGCTGAGGCTTCATCATCCCACCGCTGATCAGCGGACGTCACTTTTTGTTTAATGGGAATCATCGGCGCTAAACCCATTAGCTTTTGCAGAATGCCATAAAACCAATTGGGATGTTCTTGCACTTTATGACCTTGGGTATCACCTGCAATGACGGGGTCTTTCTTCTTGTCATCTTTAGCTTTCATCCGCTCTTTGGCATTGGCGCTAAAATGCTCATAGAGACTCTCATCCGAGGTGGCTGAAATCAAGGCAAAAATGTTAGATAAGGATGCCTTAGATTTAGCCCAATATTGAGGATCAGTTTCGTAGGATTCAGCAGACAGTTTATGCGGTGCTGCCCCATCGACATCATCTGTGCTAGCTCCTTGATCGGTATCCTTAGCACGTGCTATCTCACTGCTTATAACATCATTTGTTTCTTTTTGTGCTTTTTGTTCGCTTTCCATTGCTTTATTAAGAAATTCTTGAGATTCGTTGACCACTGGGTGAGTTTGAATTTTGAGTTTTTCCGCAATGTTTACAATAATCGTTCTTAGACTAAATTCTTCACGTAAGGTGAGTGCTGTTTTTTCTTTTGTGTTTTTCTCAAGCGCTTCATAACCGGATCGTAATGTGTCATATGCTTGGCTTTTATTTGCGGCATCAATGCGGATGGCCATATAGTTGGGATCTGATTCAGATGCGGTTTTATATGTTTCTAGCGCTTCGTTGTAGTCCGCTTCGGCCTTTTTCACTGCTTCAAGCTTCTGAGGCAATTCCTGTTCTGTCGTGGCAAGTGTTTCCCTATCTTGCTTAAGAGTGGCAAGTTGCTGTAAGAGATCATCGAAAATAATCTTGTTGACTTCCCGTGTTTCTTTCTCCACCAAAAAATCCTCATGAGTGTGACCTTGAGCAATGAATTCTTGTTCTTCGCGCTCTTCTTGGAAGGCATCCCATGCACCGGGGTCATAGTATTGTTTACGCAGTTTTTTCGCGGCGAGAATTTGATCACGTTCTTTGATTAACTGATTTTTATGACGCTCAGTTTTAGCATTCGCAATTAAATCTGAATATTTAGCGGTTACATCGGCTTTCGCCTTTTCGACGGCGGCAAAATCAGTACGTAAGCGTTCCACATCAGCTTGACGTTTCTTTTCCTTGTTTGCCGCGATACGTTCTTTTTCTTTAGCCCGTTCCTCTGCCTTACGTTTATTAGACTTAAGAATCATCTGTTGTTCCCAAATAAGGGATTCTTCGGGATTGGCAGTTTTTACTTGCTCAGCCCACCAAATGAAATATTTACGGGCTGTTTCCAAATCTCCATCGGCAAACGCGAGGAAATCACCTGTAGTGCGATTGAAGCTATAATAACCACCGTAGTTATAGCCTCCACTGAGCAATTTCTTCATTATATCGTCTGATAATTTCTCCGGTGCTTGGGGAGCGGAGTCGCCCTGTTGGGCACTATTAGCCGGAGTAGCGGGGCTATCATCTGGTTCCCGCTGGATCATATTGCTCACACGTTTAGCGCCCAGTGCGCGTTGGACAAAAGCGTTACCTTGCGTGCGTTGCATCTGTAATATTGCTTGGCTACGCTGTGAGGCAGGGAGATTTTTGATACGATTAGGCACTGTATCATTGGGATTGCCAGCGCCGGCGGCGGTAGTACCAACTAGACGTTGGATTGCAAAACTATCTGAGGGAGAAGAGGTGTCTTTTTCAGGGGCAGAATTTTGCGAAGATTCGGATTGTATTTTGTTGTCAGATTGGGGTGCAGACTGATGAGTTGACATATATGGTCACTCCACTACCCACTATGGTTAATAAGATTCTTTAAATTATAAATTAGTAAATTTTTTTGCACCACCGATTTAGGTTCGAATTTGTAAGTTGAATATGAAGGTTTTAACAAAAATGGCGACAGTAAACCGTCGCCACTAAAAAATTCATTGAGATTAAATCTTAGAGATGTTATTCGTCTGCGTTATCATCAAAGTTGAGGGCAAGCGAATTGATGCAATAGCGCAGGCCAGTTTTGGCACGGGGACCATCCTCAAACATATGGCCAAGATGGGAATCGCACCGCTTGCAAACCACTTCAATACGACGCATACCATAGGCATTGTCTTCGCGGAGATCAATGGAACCCTGTGATATGACATCCCAGAAACTGGGCCACCCACTTCCGGAATTGTATTTGGTATCGGAGGTGAACAGTTCGTTGCCACACGCGGCACACCGATAGACACCCTCAGCTTTATTATCGAGCAATGCACCAGTGAAGGCACGTTCAGTGGCTTGTTGACGCAGAACCGCAAATTGTTCCGGTGTTAGTAGCTCTTTCCATTCCTCTTCACTTTTGGTGATTTTGTCACTCATGAGATACTCCTCAGTTTATAGGGGTAGGATGGATACTCATTTTTATCATAACCCATGTTTGAACCCCTTTAGAGAAATTTAAGAAATATCTCATGCGGTTTTTAGGTCGCTGTTTTAAGCGGTAACTTCGCCTTGGCTTTGCGCTGACCATAGATCGAGACAATCACGGCACCGGCAAGGGCAAAAATAAGACCGACAATGCCTTTGGCATCAATGCTTTCGCCTAAAAAGACCCACGCTAAAATACCAATTTGGGCGAGCATGGTGTTATTAATCATGCCAGATTCCATTGAGGAGAGATGTTTGAGCGTGTGATTCCAGAGCGTAAAAGCAAAAGCGGTGTGCACCACGGCTAACCATACAACAATCGCCCATGTTTGCAAACTTAAAGCAGGTAGTCCTTGGGTAATGAGACCTATCGTTAACATGACGGCAGAGCCAATTCCCATACTGACGAGGGTAACTGTCAGGGCGGAAAATTTCTGAAGCCGATTGATACTGCGACCTAAAACGCTGGCAGTTGAGGTCGCCAACATCGAGGCCACAGCCATGCTAAGACCAAAGATTTCTGCGGTCGGGATATCAATTGGGTAGAAGTAGATGACAACACCAACCAGAAAAACGAGTGTGCCGAGCCATTGTTTAAGCGTAACAAATTCTTTGAGGAAAAAAATTCCTAAAACGGGAATGACAATGGCTGAAAAGTTGATAATAAGGCTAACTGAGACCGCCGGTACATGATCTAAGGCAACAAATTGGCTGCTTTGCGTGATGGTGTAATAAATCAGACCAAGGATAGTTAGGAGTCCCCATTCACGCCGGGTTAGGCGTTTGACTTCAGTCGTGATCGTTGTGCGCGATGGAAATGCGTAGAGAATGAGTGCTACAAAAGCGATAGCATAGCGCAAACCGGCAAAAGTAATGGACGGGATATCTTCAAGTCCGATCTTAATGAGTACCCATGACATAGACCAGACAAAGGTCACGAGCAGAGCTTGTCCATAAGCTGAACGCATGATTTCTCCAGTGGTAGCTGACATCAGTGCAAAATTTGTATTGAGCTCGAATTTGGCTGTGCACCGAATAGATTATGTTAACAGATTCGATCGGTTCGCGGAAGTAATTGGCAATAATTCGTAAGTCTTAGGCAATGTGCGTTTGGATCATATGAAAAAACGGGATAGAAAGTGATCCATCCCGTTTGTGTGTTTAGACTAGCTAGAAAAATTAATCCCAGTGGCGAGTATCTTCTATTTGGCCCGGATTTTCGACCGTGCCAACAATTTCTATCGCATTGACGGACAGATGGATAAAATTCTTGAGAAGACTTTTAACGTCATCAAGATTGACATTATCTGTCGTTTCAATTTGCATATTGAGATAATCGCGCTCGTCTTCGCGGGTAACCTGACCGCCCCATTTAGTAATGGCTGGGAATTGGGCAATCGCGACATTCACTTGATTGGGATGGACAAACATCCCGCGCACTTTGACAGCGTCACCTGTACGGCCTACCAAACCGCGCAAACGGTTGGTGCCCGGAATAGAAACGGCCATATCGCCGGTACCAAAACGGAGGAGTGGATAGGCTTCGCTAAATGTGGTGACGACAACCTCGCCCGGTGTACCATCTGGCACAACTTCGCCTGTTTTTGGATCAACAAGCTCTACAACGAGTTCATCAAGCATAATGAGCCCTTCTTCGCCGGGATTTTCATAGGCAATTACACCTAAATCGCCCGTGGCATAGCATTGGGAGGTGCTGAGACCGAATTCACCTTCAAATTTGGCACGGAGGGTTGGTGAATAATATTCGCCAGTGAAGACAGCTTTGCTGAGCGATAATTGGTCAACCATACCGTGTTCAACCGCCGCATCTAAGATCATGGCAAGGAATGAGGGGGT
>JBNLCD010000311.1:0-6866 GCA_050303635.1 Anaerolineae bacterium | reverse complement strand
TGGCAAACACAGTTGACCTGTGTGTCGATCCGCTTGCTGAAGCCATCAAACTCGATCGAGATTATCAGAGGTACCTAACCTACCTCACGCTTCAGGCTAAAAAGTGGGAAGACGGCGGCAAAAGTAAAGATGCTCTTTTACGCGGTGAGCAACTGCAGGAAGCATTAGGCTGGAAAGCGATCAGCGCGGGAAAAGAAAATCCGCCAACTCAAAAACATATTGAATATCTTGACGCTTGCAAAGCACGCCAAAAACAAAAGATTCGGATAACTGCACTCGTCGCCATGCTCATTTTCGCTGTGATAAGTGGGCTCGCTGTTTGGAGCTATTTGAACGCACGTGATGCAGACCAACAACGTAAACAATCAGATAGTTTGGTCTTATCCTTACGCGCTGAACTGGTTCAACCTGTTGATGCTATTGAGGCAGTAGAACTAGTGCTCCAAGCGAATGATATGGAAAATCCACCCACCCTATCTCAGGTGGCGCTAGCAAATATTGGCTATGCACCCGGTGTACGACAAATCCTTCATGGCGGGCATTCGAAGCGAGTAAGTTCGGTCAAATTTGCACCAGATGGAACATTTGCGGTTTCGGTATCCAATGACGGTTATGTCGTTATATGGGATATAGCTACTGGAGAACAAATATGGAGATTTCAGGCACATGAGCAAAAAATAAGCGATGTCACAATTTCACCAGATAGTCTGTATATTGCCACTGCATCAGATGACGAAACCGTGAATTTATGGGATATCAGTGAAAAACGCAAGATTAGAACGTACCGAGGCCATGCAGACAAAGTCAACATCGTCGCATTTAGTCCCGATGGCACGACAATTCTGTCAGGTTCAAATGACAATCAGGCCATTCTGTGGGATGTCGATTCTGACACAATTGTGGGTCGTTTTCCTGAAGATGGATCTGATGGCGAGGACGGGCATAACTCAAGTATTCGAGCCGTAGCGTTTGAGCCCAGCGGAAAATACATCGCTACTGGGGCGGACGACAAACGAATTATTATTTGGAATATTGGAAACTCACAACCAGAAATAATCTGTAAAGGCCACACCAACAGAATCAACACGCTCGTATTTGATGAGTCGGGTATGATGCTTTTGTCATCGGGTGCGGATCGCCGGGCAATCCTCTGGGACGTGAAGACGTGTGCAATTCTGCAAATATTTGAAGGACATGCCGACATTGTATATTCGGCAGTTTTTTCAACGAAGGAACCCACCCACGTATTTACGAGTAGCGGCGATGGAACAATTATTGAATGGGATATTATCACCGGTGACATAATTTCCCAAACCTCGAGTCATTCAGGAGCCGTGTATTCGATAGATCTCAGTCCAGATGGAACACAACTTGTGGCTGGTGCGGACGATAGCAACGTATATTTGTGGGATCTGTTGCCCGGTAATCAGCTGTACGTTTATGAGGGACACTTCGATGTAATTCGCGATATAAAATTAGCCCCAGATGGTGAGCAAATATTGACCGCATCAGGTACGCACCAGATATTCATATGGGATGTAGTCACAGGCGACTTATTGCGCACCTTAACGCGACACAGGGGACATGTTAATTCAATTGATTATTCGGCAGATGGTAAATTTTTGTTGTCTGGCGCTGATGATGCTAAGGTTCTCTTGTGGAGCACGGACAATTGGGAGCGGATAAGTGAGTTTTCATATGGTACGAATCCCATTACCAGTGTGGACTTTCATCCAGATGGACAAATATTCCTAGCCGCTTCATCGGACGGCACAATATATGTTGGGGATGTTGATCTCACAGAGCCTAGCGAAACTTTATTTACCGATAATTCAGGCATTGTCGAGGCACGGTTTAGTAGCAATGGTAAGTGGATTATTGCCGGTACTCAAAATGGGGGTGTCTACCTGTGGGATGCTGATTTATTTGAATTAATGTTTAACGATAATCTGCCGATAGCAGTGTCGTCAGTTACTTTTACGCCTGATGATAACAGCTTTTTTGCGGCAGGAAATGACAGTTGGATTCGTCGGTGGGATGTCGAGACCCTTGAGGAACTCAGCTCGTTTGAGACACCGTTTCACAGTATTACTTACTTGAACATCAGCGCATCAGGTAAATATATGTTGGCGGGCGGAGCCGATGGTCGCCAGTTGATATGGGATTTGCGGCAAAGACAGATTCTCCGTATATTGCCTAAACACCACGCGGTTGTGAAAAGTGGAGATATTGACGAATCTGATGTGTTGGTTGTGTCAGGTGACGCAGGTGGACAAGTGATATTGTGGGAGATTGAAACTGGTCGCCAGATTAAGCATATTACCCGCAAAAATGAGGGTGTGTTGGCCGTTGATGTTGATGAGACTGGCACATACATGGCCACAGGCGGTAGTGATAATCGAATCATTGTATGGAATTTAGTTACTCAGCAGATTGAACAGGTGCTTGAGGGACATTCTGACAAAATCAATGATGTGGCATTTAGCCCAGATGGAAACATGCTTATCTCTGCTTCAAAAGATAATACCGTTATCTTTTGGGATATTAAAACTGGAACCTTGATACAGCAATTTGATGAACATCATCATGATGTCACGAGCGTAGAATTTTGCGGTAATACAATTGCAATATCTGGCTCGTATCGCAATCGAACTGATCCCAGCATGGTCATTATTTGGGATTTGCAGGATATGGAAGTGCAAGCTCGGCTAAATGATCCGCATACAGATACAGTCGGCAGTGTATCGTGCGATATTGAACATGAGCTTATTGTTTCCGTATCATTCGACAAACAATTAATCATCCGAGACATTGATGGAAGCTTGTTACATAAAGCGAGCGATGATCATTTGGATCGCATCGACAGCGTTGATATTAGCACTGACGGAGAGTTTATTCTAACAGGAAGCCGTGATGATGCGCTGAGATTGTGGAATACGGACGGAGAATTGTTACAGACATTTAAAGGTAATAACGGTGATGTTATGGCAGTGGCTTTCAGTCCTGATGGGCGGCTTGCTATGGCAGGCACAGAAGACGGAAGTGTTGTTTTGTGGGATATTGAAACCGGAGAAGCCATCCGCCAGTTTTATGGACATAGCGACACTGTGCGAGCTGTTACATTCCACCCAAGTGGTGATTTCGCAATATCAGCGGCTGATGATAATACGGTTATCTATTGGCGAATAGATGACGAAAATGAACTCCTGCACTGGGTCCAAGAAAATCGGGATAGGCGCGATTAGGAGAAATCCGACTAAACAATAAAATCGTCAGGTTTATATGTTGAAGTTATTGCATTTAGAGAACGGCGACTAAAACATATCTGAACACTGCAGATCTGCGATGAGTATAGCATGAGCTTATTACAATACTTGTGACACAGCATCTAATTAACATTTGGGGTATCTGCGATTGCGGAAGTGCCGACAATACTAATTGTTGGCACGCAGTTTGATGTACTACCGATACAGCATACCGTGCTTTAATGGGAGCCGTTTCCGTGGGTGGGAGCGGGCAAACACAAAAAATGTCTTATCAACGAGTCTGCATTAATTCGTGATAATAGGAATTATCAGGAATCTAAATAATTTAACTTCCCAATAACCTCACAATAGCTTGAAATCTCTTTAATAGAGCGTTCCTCTCTCATTTCACAGTCAATGATGTTTCCAGAATAGGGAATTTATACGGTACCCCTCTGGTCATTTTTCCGAATGAACTATTCAGGATAGAATAAAAAGAGGTCTGGGGAGATTTGTAAAGATGAGCTAACCCGTCCATAATTATTCATAGAGATGAATTGAAATAAATTTCAACTTAGCGTGTTTAGGTAAAGGATTAGTTTATGCTTAAGAGTTTTATGGAACGTCCTTTAATGACACTCGGTTTATTGGCAGGTGGTGGGGCAATTGTGATTGCCGGAACCGTCGGTGTATTGTTGTCCGATGATCTTTCAACGGAAGAACAAGGTGAACAATATGCCAGTGTCAGTACCGAAGGTCCTTTTATTACCATTGAAAGTGCTGATTTAAATGGTGATGTCGGGCGCGCCCATCCGGTACGGATTCGGGTCGAAGATGGTCAAGGTATGGAAGTGTTGGAAGTTCGCCTGGGCACCGAAGTTGTCTGGAGCCCCCAAATTTTAGCTGGCCAAAAAATCGTTTACACGACATACCCGTGGATTCCAGATGCCACTGGCGATTATCAGTTTGAAATTATCGCGCGTACGATTGATGGCCGTGAACAGACCAAAGATGTGATCTTATCAGCGGGCTGTTGTCCACCCGCCGGTGAGGTCAATATTGGTTATACCGTTAAATCCGGTGATGATCCCGCATCCATTGCGGCGAATTTTGGCGTGTGCTTGGATGAACTCATTGAATCCAATCCCGGCCTTGAAGATATTGCGCCCGGCGATGTGTTGCAAATTCCCTATCGACCGGATGCTGAAGGGACAGCCGGCGTGATAGAGGCAGATGAGTGCGACCCTGCTCCGGCGGGATTCTTTAACAATCCAGATATTTTGCAGAATATTCCACGCCGTGACACTGCCTATCCGATTGCCGGGGGCACGATTTCGCGTGGATTTGGTTGTGCAGAATATTACACGGGATATCGCGGCACAGACTGTCCAGAAAATATGCCGTGGTTCCACACTGGTTTGGATATTTCAGTCAATGAAGGTTCGCCAATCACCACCGTGGATGGTGGAGTCGTAACCCATGCAGGCCCTGACGTAACCAGTAACGCAGATTGTTCACGCGTTGGCGGTTCGGATGCGCCGCATAATGGTTATGGGCGCCATATGCGAATTGAACGCGACGACTATCTCTTCCTGTATGGACATCTTGTTGCCGTGGCGCAAGGTGTGAACGTCGGCACTGTATTTGATGGCAGTGGCTTACTTTTAGGTTATGTCGGCTCGACGGGTTGTTCCACCGGACCGCATTTGCATCTTGAAGTCCGGCGCAATGGTATTCCGATGGATCCCCTGATTTATATTAATCAGACTAACCAATAAAAGGGACGAGATAAACGATGCGAATTAGAAGATTGCTTACTCAAAAACGTCTAGGCGTTAGTCTCGGTAGCCTGATTGTTGCAAGTTTAGTGCTGGGCGTTGTCTTATTGAATTTTGTACAACTACCGGGTAAAGACAAAGCACCACCGATTGTTGAAAATGCGTTGACTCTACATGTCGTACCTGAAGTGGAAGCCTCCTGCACAGTTGTGCTCAATGGGCGGCCTTATTTTCCACAAGAAGATGATGAAACCGAAGAGTTAACCCTGATTATCACCATGCCAGATGGTACGCCGCTTGAAGGGGTATGTTTGACATTCACCCGTGATCGCGGTGTTGGTGAAGAGCCGGAAGTCATCGGCTCCTGCACAACTGATGTGGATGGACGGTGTACCATTTTGAGTCCGGGTGGCGTGATCAATGTCTTGTTTGGTAACACCAAGATTGGTGGTATTCCAGTCAACAACTCAACGGACACATTAGTCGCAACAGGTGATGCAACGACAGGTGGCGTATCTTATTATTTCCCCGGCGATGAACCTGCGGATGAAAATGTGGTAGCGAATCCGGCAGAAGATGGCTCTGGTATTTCGATGGAACACGCGGATGATCCCGATGGTGATGGCATACCCAATCCCTTGCCGCCCGGTCCATTCTTCCCCGGCGGCATTGTGTGGGGCAATTGGGATACGGGTTGGAATCCCGGTAATGGTGGTTTACCGCCATGGATTTTGCCCGGTGGAGTTTCCTACAATGCTGAACTCCCGACGGGAATCGTAGCAGTCAGTTTTGTGCCCTTTATCATGCACACGACCCAAGCTTATAGTCGCGCGTATTGCTATTACAACACAGGTGAAAGCGGCTATGTGCGCGTACCTTCCCAAATCGGCACGTTCTTGCCCGGCGGTGGCACCTATTTTGATTTAGGCGCAGTCTTGAATGGTAATTTACGACCTAAATTGGTGCTCGAAGCGGAAAAAGATGATTTCGAAATTGATATGGAGTGTTGGGGTTGGCAAGGTGATGAACTTGTTCAAATTGGCACCGATACCGAAGCCCAAGAAAGTACATTGTGGATTGGCCAACCACTTTTAATGCAAAGTGGCGGCTTCAATCTGGAATATGCACTCATCTGGGATGGTCCCGAAGTTGAACCCAACAATCCACGCTTGATTGGCTATGATGGTCCGTCACGCGTGCCACCTGCTGGGGTCGCTGGTGCGACAGATGAAATTGTTGAAGCGGCGCAAACCCGTTTTTCAACGAGCTTAGTGGCTCCATCTGAAGTCACGGGTGAAGATGAAAAGATTGAATGGGACTATACGGGTGACGAGGAAATCGGTGGGTTCCGCATTTATCGCAACAACTATCTCATTGGGGTAGCGCCAGCCAATGCCCGAAGCTGGGAAGGCGATGGTTTAACTCTCTTAGAATGTGGTCGCCCGGCGGAAATTGTCATGACGACTTACTTGGCTGGTCAAGAATCGGTGCCATCGACACCAACACGTATTCCAACCAGCAATTGTGCGGCCCAAGTTGGCGTCACCATCGAAAGTATCGAATTCACGAATCTCCAAGATTGTGATGCGGATGCCTGTGCGCAAACTGCTGAAGCGTATGGCTATCTGGCGATCAATGATGTGATTATTTTCTTTGGTGGCAATGGTCAAGATCCCTATTCAGTGGGTGTTCAAAATAATACGACCTATAATTTGGCCAGCTTGCTAGCACCCTATAGCAAACCGAATGTGGTGACGATTGGTTTGGGCGATACGGATATTCTCAATATTGAAGTGGTGCTCTTTGATCGCGATTTCAATACGACAGATGATCTTATCTGTAC
>JBNLCD010000310.1:0-6885 GCA_050303635.1 Anaerolineae bacterium | reverse complement strand
GGGTATCATTTTTGGCGCGCCATTGGTGAACAAATGGGGATTGTGGATATTCCACCGGATTTTGCATCCTTTGACACGTTTAATCGTGACTATGAACGCACGCATTTTAAATATGTTGAGACCAACAAGGCGGTGGGGAGTGCGACCATTGACGTGTTTGTCAGTTGGTTTCCGCGCATCATTCATCCATTGGTTAGACCCGCCATTGTGGCCATGTTAGATGATGAATTGCGCGAGGCATTTGGTTTTGCGAAACCGTTGCCGGGATTAAGCTGGGTGGTGAATTCAGCGCTGAAATTACGCGGTTTCGGTTTACGTTTTACACCGTTACGGCGTACACCCTATCATTTTAGCGAACTCAGAAATCGCACCTATCCGCAGGGTTTCACTGTGGACGATTTTGGGCCCACCGAAACGGCGGATGTGGGCGAATTGGCCGCGAAGTAAATATCAAACCAAAATTGTTTTTTTGCGTCATTTTTACGAAACTAGCGTATATATTCTAGGGAGAACGTGCCATCAGAATTGTGCTGATGACCGTTTTTTTAACAGATTTTCGGCCAACGCTCACCTAAACATGCTAGAGAATTGCACCAAATTTTAGTATTATTCTGCCGAATGTCTAATTGAAATCGACAATCAAATAGGCTGAAATTTTATGTCCGTGTTGTTTAAAGAGGGTAGGGAAGCCCATCATATGGATTTTGGGTCATCTGTCCAAATTTATCGTAGCAAGAATGTTGAAGTTGCCTATCGCCACAACCACAATTGGGGCAAGCCAGCGATTGTTTTGTTACATGGTATGGCTGAAACCAGTATGTTTTTTTGGGATAATTTAGTTAATAAACTGCAAGATGACTATCATATTGTCGCGATGGATTTATTGGGACATGGTGACAGTTCAAAACCATTGGTTGGTTATGGCGCAACTGATCAAGCCCAACTCTATATGGGAATTTTGGATGAGCTCGATATTGAGGAAGCCTATATTATGGGGCATTCATTGGGCGGAATCGTGGGTTGCCAAATGGCGGTGGATTATCCAGAGCGTGTGAAGAAATTGGTGCTGTATGATGCGCCTATTCCGCGTGGCCCGATGGGGAATATTAGCCTGATTTCGGAAGTTGGTTTGGGCACCGTGCTCGCTGTTTCAGCGCTAGCCATTCCGGGGGCCGGACTTTTGATGGACTTATTTGTGCCCGTCTGGTTGCGGAAAATTCTGATTAAATCGGTCTTGGCCGCGTGGCACGTACCTTTCGCTAAAAAGAATTTCACCACGGAATTTGCGGAACAGGCGGTGCGGAATAGTTATTTTGCGCTTGAACAATCCATGCGGGCGCTTTTCTTATTCAATAATATGGAAGCCCATTTGCCCAAAATTGTCATTCCAACCTTGGTTATGATTGGCGAAAAAGACCTCTTGTTAAGCGTGCAACGTGCCCAAACATTGGTGGATGAACATTTATCGAATTCTGAGCTCAAAGTGATTGAACGCGCGGGGCATGTTTCGTTGATTGATCAGCCGGACATTTTTGTGAATTATCTGAGAACTTTCCTCGAACGCGATAATTCGTGATTTAAGCCGATAGCGATAGAAAAACGAAGAGACCCATCACACGATGAGTCTCTTTTAATTTCAGGTTCAATCAATCTTAGGCGGGGGCTAATTCGCTATCCCCAAAGATGACCTCATCTTCTTCCTCGATTTGATTTTTCTCTGGAATATAGTCGGGTAGACGTTCTTCCAGTTCACGAAGCATCGGAATTTGGAAGAGAACCAGACCGACGACAATCATCACCACGCCATTGATCACCATGAGTAAGCCCATGCCCGCGCCGGGTTCACTGCCGACAAGGGGTTCGACAATCGACCAACTGCTGGTTCCGACGGCGGGTTCAAGCACATTATCCGCCAACGGTCCGGCCAAGAGATAAGCCAGCGGGGTAGCCAACATGGCCAATTGCATAATGGCGGCAAAGACGCGTCCTTGAATTTCGGGCGGTGTTTTGACTTGCAGAATGGACGACAAAATGGCATTGACCACCGGATTCGGAAATAAAAGGAAAAACATGACGATGCCTAAGGCCACTGGACTACGGGCGACTCCCATAAAAGCGAGGAGTAGGGCGGAAAACATCACGCCTAGATAGAAGAGATTGATGCGTTTGCCTTTGTATTTCGACATGCTAAATAGGACGCCACCGAGTATGGGCCCTAAACTCATGACACCCATCAAAACACCCAATGTTTCTTCACTGCCTGTGAGTGTCAAGATATAGGGTGTAAAAAGCACACCCGACAAATTGAACGAGAAATTAAGGAATGTCGCATACAGGATGACATAGAGGAGCGGGCGACGGTCGATCATAAATTGGACACCAGCCCATGCTTCGCGCCAAATAGAGGGTTTCTCTTCACCATCTGCCACAGGCTTAACTTTGGGTTGGGGAATGGCGACTAGCGAAATTACACTGACAGCCACCGCAAACGTGACTAAGTCAATAATCAAGACACCCGTCACGCCAATCGCCACAAATAAAACAGCGGCAATAATGGGTGCGATAATGCCCGCGGACCAACCTTGCAATTGTTGCAGGGTATTGGCCAGATCGCGTTTTTCATCCGGCACCAACATGGTAATCGTGGCTGAGAAGGCGGGCGATTGGAATACGCCGAAAATTGAGCTCACGATGGCGGTGGCATATAGATGCCATAATTCAAATGAATCACTCGCAAAGCTAATTAACAGAATAAGCGTGGCCACGGCTTGACCAATATCGGCCAGAATCATGACTTTCTTACGATTCCACCGATCGGCTAGCACCCCGGCAATATTCGCACTAACCAAACGTGGAATAGCGCCGAAGAGAGCTACGAGGGCTAACGGGGTGGCTTGATTGGTATCATTGAAAACTTTAATACCAACGGCGAGGCCTGACATCTGACTACCTAAAATCGAAAATGTTTGGGTGATGATAATAATTAGAAAAATCCGAAACTTTGTATCTGATTTCATATTTTGAACTCCATAATTATCCCTTGATACTATGCCTATACCTAAATACGCATTTACCTTTAAAAAAGTTTCACTCAGTTTTCGATTTTCTAATATTCGTTGCCTAATATTAAATATAATTTAATGCATATATCAAAAAAATTCAAGTTTACTCATAGAATATTGAAATTGAATCTAAATTTTCTACAATAGAAGTGTATTTGATAAAAAATAGACCTATGTCTATTAATTGACAGGCTTCAATGAGGTTGGTACACTCATTTCAAATGTAAAGGTAGTTTTCTCTCATCAGAGAATATACTGAGGAGTACGCCGAATGGTTGAACAAGAAAATAATCAGCCGATTGTTGATGAAGCGGCTGTCAACACTGAAGAAGCGCAAGCCATGGCCGACCGTGTGCGCGATGCCTTGCGTCAAGTGATTGATCCTGAAATTGGTTTAGATGTTATTGCGCTGGGCTTGATTCGTGAAATTGAAGTTTCGGCTGACAAATTGCATGTTATCATGATTTTGACGACGCCATTCTGTCCGTATGGTCCACAATTATTGGAACAAACCCGTCGAACCTCACAAGAAGCTTCCGGCTTGCCAACCACCATTGAAATGGGCTTGCAAATGTGGGACCCATCCATGATGGAAGATGGTATTGCCGATGATTGGGGTCTCTTCTAATTCGGCCTCAATTCCCAGTCACATTATGACAACCAAAAAGACCGCTGAACACATTGTCCAGCGGTCTTTTTTATACCAGTCCACGCAGTGCTATTTAGTTTATGTGAGCTTTGGTTAAGCAAGGGCCTGAAGACCCTTGTTAGAGAAATAGGCCTCGCATGCCTCACATTAGTTACAATCCAGTTCTTCCAATTGAGTTTGCAATTCCGTTAGCGATGGGGCGCTATACCAACGTTTATCACCCATCACAATGAGCGGAATCATCATCACCTTATCTTGAACAGCCCGAATGGGGTGCTGTAAAACATCTACAATTTCAATCTCAACGTCCGGTTGAGCGGCGTGTAGTTCGGCCAAGCGTCTATCTACAGGCCAACAACGCGGTCAAAAGACGGATTTATAGTAGATAATCTTGGATGACATGGTAAATGTTATTTTTCGCCGCGAATGGCCGGACCGCTCAGCGGATTGCCAAATAAGGGGGCGAAAACACAGAAATCAAAGAGACCTGCCGCCAGTGGAACAATCCCGACAATAGCCAAAATAAGGCCACCGGTGCCACCTACGACGAATAGACCCACAACGATCAAGAGAATACCTGCAACAATACGGGCAATGCGACCTGTGCTGGATGCCATAAAACTTACAAACGGATTCATGTTTTTTCCTCCACTATGATGTGTTTGATTACTATATCTCTATCATACGTAATCGGCGGAGGGTTGTATGTGACAAAGTCACATACGCGATAATTCGACTAATTTGTCGCGCTCAAGAATCTCGATGGTGCCGCGTCCGAGGTGGATAATCTTATTGTTGGCAATGGTTCCCAAAATGCGACTGATGACTTCGCGGGAACTGCCTAATTCGTCGGCAATTTCTTGATGAGTCATACTAATGAGGTTTTGGTTGGGGCTTTGTTCCAGCAAAAAAGTGGCGATCCGCACATCAAGGCGGCGGAACGTGACCTCATCGACAATTTCAAGCACAGAGGAGAGCCGTTGGGCTAATAAGTTATAGAAAAAGTCGCGCCAAATTGTGTATGAATTGACCCAATTGCTAAAGCTTTTGGCGGGAATCATGATTGCTGTGGCATCTTCTTCAACCTGCGCAATCGCGGAAAAAGTTTGGTTATTCAGAATAGCATTAGCCGTCAGAATACATGATTCGCCGCTGATAAAACGATAGAGTGTGATTTCACGCCCCGTTTCGCCCATTTTATAAACGCGGACCGTGCCGGCGAGCAATAAGGCAATCGCGTTAACATCATCGCCGGGGTAAAAAATCTCATGGCCAGCTGGAACTTCGGCATGAAAGGCATCCTGTTGGATGGCGCGCAGAATATCCGGCTCAGCATTTTTAAACATGGGGAATTGCTGGGTTAATTGCAAAAATTGGTCTTCGGTTAACACAATAAGGCCCTTTTATCGGTTGGCATTACAGTAATTAATTATGGCTAAGCAAGGGCCTGAAGACCCTTGTTAAAGGTATAATCGAGAGTTGAACGGACGCCGTAACCTCAAAATTCGTCATACCAAGGCGGTTTTAGCTCCTTGACTTGGACGCAATTCAGCAACCATCTGCTTATACCTTCAAGACTAAACCAAAACTCATGTTAATTATATAGATTTTAAAGGGATTTTGGGGTGGGGACAAAATTTGCTTGCACTAGATGAATCTTGTTAGGTAGGTTAGCAAAAAAAGAATCACCCCATATGTGAGATGATTCTTGAATAGATTTCTTCTAAATTGTCGCAAACAAGATTGCCTTTTTTAACTTCGGCTCCCATCAATAAACAGCAAAGCACTAACTAACCTCGCCACTCGCGTGGGCCATGTTGATCAAAAATAAGTTTATCAAGCCCATCTAAAACGGTGGGGTCCGCATGGACATTTTGGATACGTTTAAAGAGTTCCATAAAGCCATGGGGCTTGACCATAAAACCTGTACAGCCACAATCAAATGCTTCCCGCATCATCGAGCGCTCATCGTGCATGGTGGCCATCATAATTTTGACCTCCGGCAGTTCTTGGCGAATAGTCTTGAGGACAGATAAGCCAGATTGGTCGGGTAAGCGATGATCGAGCATGATCAAAACAATGTCGTCGCCAAGTTCTTTGACTATTTCGATGGCCTTTTTGCCAGTGTCGGCAGAGCGAACGTCGAGTTGAGCCTGCTGTAAAAGGCGCACAAAAAAATCACGATTGGCAAAGTTATCATCGACAACAAGGGCATACTTCTTCTTGTCGGTGTTTATGTCAGTCGTATTTTTTGTTTCTTGAGTCACTGTATTTACTTTCATTATATTCTTTCATCTGTCGGCTAGATTAACGAGAAAGATATCTTTTTAAATGTCTTATATTTATTTTTCAGGCGGCATCGTTTCCTTGGATGGTTTTTCGGCTTTTTTCTCGCTTGATACTTTGGCTTCGGTCGATGCTTCTGAGCTGGCAGTTGATGATTGGGCAGATGGCGTGGCGTCGGCGGCGGTCGAAGCTGTTTCAGTTGGCGCAGGAGTTACTTCGGGTGTTGAGGCTTCAGTTGACGTACTCTGGTCTGCCTTAGCTTCAACAGCGGCGGGTTTGCTATCCGTTTTCTGATCAGCAGGCGACGCTTCGCTTGCCTCAGTTTTTGTTTCAGTTTTTGCCTCAGGCTGAGTGGCGGTCTTGGTTTCAGCCGGTGTACTTTCGGCCTTGGCAGGTGTCGCGACTGCTTCACTAGGCGGCGGTGTTTGTTCTGCTTTGGTTTCCGCAACTGGCTCTGTTTTAGCCGGAGCAGGTTTAGCTTCGGACGTTGCTTCAGTCATTGCTTCGGCTGGTTTAGCAGGCTTGGGCGCGGGTGGCGTCACAGCTTTTATTTCCTGAGTGGACTTAGCCAGATGAATAGGATCATATTTGGCTAAAATCTGCAAAAATTGGGCAACGGGCAATGGCTTCGGCAGATACCCATTACATCCGGCGGCCAGAATACGATCTTTATCCCCGACCATTGCATAAGCGGTGACAGCCACGATGGGACGATTATCACCACGGGCGCGCAGGCGCTTGACAACCTCAATGCCATCCATTTCGCCTTCAAGCTCAATATCCATCAGAATCAAATCAACTTCTTCAGTTTCCAGCGCTTTAAGAGCATCGGGGCCGTTGGCATGGGAAATCACCTCATGATTCCCCATCTTGGCGATACGGCGTACG
>JBNLCD010000309.1:0-6888 GCA_050303635.1 Anaerolineae bacterium | reverse complement strand
ATGAAAGATAATAGTTCTAGGGAGACTCGGATTATGTTAAAAGTAGCGAATATGGCAACGACCAGTAAACACACAGAAGATCGCTCTCAAATTCTTAATCAAATCGTCGACACCGTGCGCTTTCTTATTGGTTGCGATAAAGCAAGTGTCGTGCTCTGGAATGATAAAAAACAAAGCTTTGCCGTGAGTGTTTCGTCAGAAGCATTAAATCGTCCGGTTGCGCAACGTGTTCGTCGTGAAGGCGGCGTCACTCGCTGGATTATTGACAATCAAAAACCACTGCTGATCAATGATGTCAATTTGAATCCCTTTACCCAAAATCAGATCACAATTGAAGGTGGTATTCAAGCCTTTCTTGGTGTACCGATTAGTCTAGATGGCCATCCTTTGGGTGTCCTCTATGCCCTATCCTTACATCCATTTGCCTTTAGTGATTCTCACGTCGGTATCATGCATTCGTTATCTCATATGGCGGCGCAAACCATAACCAACGCCCAACAAGCCGATGAACAGCGCCAACTCAACTCGTTTAAAGATACCATGATGAGTTTGGCCGCTCATGATTTACGGAATCCGCTGGGGCGAATTGCCGGTTATTTCGGTTTAATAGTCGATGATTTCGGCCCATTTGATGAAGTTCACCAGCCGTGGGTGGATGAAATTTTCCGGGCAATCTATGAAACCTTTGATCTTATTGATGGCATCTTAGATTATGAACGGATTAATCAGGCCGCGAATAAGGATCAGCATGAACCGAAGAATTTAAACGATATTGTCCTAAAAGTGGTAGGTAAAACCCAGTCTGAAGCTCAACAAAAACAGCAAATCATTCATTGTGAACTAACTGAAGAACCAATCATTATCTATATGGATGAACTGTTGATGAGTGAGGCCATTTCAAATCTTGTTTTCAACGCCCATAAGTACTCTGATGAAAACACAACCATTCGTATACAAACGAAAGTTACAGATAACGAATATCAACTGTTGGTTAGTGATAACGGCATGGGCATTGCTCCCCAAGACCAAGAAAAAATATTTGAACCGTTTACGCGTCTAAAAAATGCTAAAATACAACGTGGGAGCGGATTGGGCTTAAATCTTGTCAACACGATTATTGAGAAACATGGCGGATCAATTACACTGGAAAGTGAAATTGATCAGGGGAGCACTTTCACGATTCATTTTCCGCGCCCATAATCAACCTAAATTGATTTATTAAATTTTACTAGAATCATAATATTAACTAAAATTTTTCGTGGATTATGAATTTTCCATGAAACTATGGCTATAATATTGTGCATATCTGCTAAATTATTTGGAATTAAATACTTATTTGATTTACACTTAAGAATGTTCATCTTTATCTATTATCAATTTGCGGTGGGAGATAAATAATGTCAAAAGAAGCCACTATTTTAATTGTGGACGATACATCCCACGTTTGTGATTTAGTTGAAAAAGTTGTTAGTCATCTTTACCCAGAAAAAAAGGTGATGATTTTTGCCGATGGTTCAGAAGCCTTGAGCTATCTGAAAAATGCAACGCCAGAACTAATTATCACAGACCTCCAAATGCCTGAATTGAGCGGTTACGCTCTTGTCGAATTTGTTTATCAAAATAGTGATGAACAAAAAGTCCCTATTATCTTATTGAGCGCCCTTGCGGCCAGTAATGATGACCTACATATCCGTAATAGCCTCGCCAGCCGTGGGTTACCTCATCTACCCATTTTAAGTAAGCCTGTTAACGTCCGTGATCTCCAAGATCAGATTGTACAAGCGCTTGATAACCAGATGTACATCGCCTAAATATTAGCACTCATTATCTATTTGTGATCTTTTTGTGAAACCTTGCCAATCAGCAAGGTTTTTATTATGCCGCAAATTGTATTTGATCAGGCTAGTCTGGTTTATAATGAAAATAATTATTACTCAACATTTCGACCAAGCACAGATAAGTGATATTCCATATGAGATTTTTACTTTTAAGTTGTGTTCTTGTCATCTGTACCATCCAAGCATCATCCAGTAATTTGCGAGCGCAATCTAGCGCTCCCCAACCTCGTGTCAGTTGGACAGAAGATGCACCTATTACGGCATTAGCATGGTCAGGGGATGGCCAATCTCTCGCTGTAGCCAGTAGCGATTTACTCAATCCAAATGATATTGGCACTATTGAAATTTACGACTACCCAACAGAAACTCACCAAATAGTTACGGAAAGTGCTTATCCAACCGTTGCACTTGCGTGGCGCGAATCCGATAGGACGTTGTTCTCAACACATGCGGAAGGCTTCTATTTTTATGGGTGGGATAGCACTACAGGTGAACAAATCTCAATCGCCCCTGAAAATGGTCAAGGCTATGGCTTAGGTATAAATCCAATTGATAAACGTGTGGCCGTAAGTTATGGTGGTGTCCTCACTTTGTATGATGCGAATTTAGAAACATCGCTAGAGGATGCTTCTTATCAACCTGCATTTGGCGAATGGATCGAGAGTTATGTCGTTCTATGGATGCCAGACGGTGAGCATCTTATCACGTCAGGTCATCCCGATGCACCAGAATTCATGAGTATGTGGAGTCCGGAAGACGGTATCGTTTTCTCATTCAAGTCGAGTGATGAATTAACTCCCAACAAATTTGATTTGCATCTAGCCCTGAGCGCTGATGGTGAATGGTTAGCCGCCGCTACAGGCTGGATTTATAATCAAACCTACCAATTAACAAGTCCAGATTTATTCATCTGGTCAACTGAAGATGGCAAAATTCAGCACCGTCTTACCAGTAATAGCAACGGAATTATGGCGTTAGATTGGTCACCAGACGGTCAATTATTGGCCAATGCGGGTCAAGACGGCACGTTAACTTTATGGGATGTGACAACCGAAAGTATGCAAGCCGAATGGACCCTCAGTACTTCACCGCTAACGGCGCTCGCATGGTCAAATGAAAATCAACTTGCGGTTGGTACATCGAGTGGTGATGTTCTCATTTTTGATATGAGCCGTTAAGTCTCAAGTGCTCAGGCTTTTAAATGCTTAAGTTTATCTGGATTCACGACGGCATAAACCTTTGAGAATTGACTATTAGTCTCATATTCAAACATAAAAATTGAGAACAGTTCGTCATCTATCAGAACACATAATGCCATTTGGCCGTTCACTTCACGCAATAAAAATGACGTATCTGAGGTAGCGCGTTTGGTTAGACCGACCATAAAGCGAGCCAGATTATAAGCGCCATAAACAGGTTTGCGGGCTGTCGCCACTTTTCCGCCTCCATCGGAGTAGGAAATCGCATCGTCGGTCAATAAGCTCAACAAATCATCGGCATTGCCAGTCATGACCAACTCAAGAAATTGTTCCAAAAGCTTTTGTTGAACATCAATATCGGGTGTATAACGCGATTCTTTTTCGTCCAAATGTTGACGTGCACGCCGCATAATTTGCCGACAGGCTGATTCCGATTTTTCAACAATTTCAGCAATGGCTCCATAATCGTAGTCAAAAACCTCACGTAGGAGAAAAACTGCCCGTTCAACGGGACTCAAGCGCTCAAGCATAATCAAAAATGCCATTGAGATGGATGCATGCTGATCGAAAGTGTGTTCAGGAGTTGCGGTATCGGTAAATATAGGGGAAGGTAGCCACGGTCCGATGTATTCTTCACGCTGAACTTTAGCCGAGCGCAAATGATCAATACAGAGACGGGTCATCAACGTTGTGAGATAAGATTTCGGTGCTTCAACTGAATCAGTACAAACAGTGTTCCAGCGAATAAAACTCTCTTGCACCATATCTTCAGCGTCCATCACTAAGCCTAGCATACGATAAGCAATGCCAAAGAGTAAGTTGCGGTGTTCATTAAAAATTTTGGTGCAATCCATCTGCTGTTTCCCTTAAATTTCGTGATGTGTTGCAAGGGGGCGACCTCATCCGGCTTCGCCGACTTCACCCGCCCCTATTCGGAATCGCTAGCGATTTGTTAAACGGCTACAGCGACTTGCGCAAGAATTGCTTCGGCGGCCATCTGTCCACTGGTAAGTGGCACATCAACCAATAAACCACCATCCCCGATCCAATCTCCCGCGAGAGCTAACCCACTAACTTCAGCAACCTCTGCCGCCGGAAAGCCACTCAACCCACCTTGTTCAGCAGTTGCCAGGGCATTGGCTACGGTAATATGCGACAAATATTGGCGAGCCACGACTTCATCCCGCCAACCGGGTTGAAGCAAATCGAGATAATCTTCGAGTTCACGCTTATCTGCCGCCGCATCCGTGGTTTCACACACAGGTAAATATTTGGCCACATGCACCATCACCTGATTTTTAGGTGCTAAATTAGCGTAATCCGAATGGACTGAGAAATAAAGTGATGCATCCATACCAATGGCAATTTTAACAGCTGGATTGGGTAAACGCCGCAACCCTAATTCCATCGTGGCGGCTTTGATAGGCTCGGCTTGACGCGCATATTGTCCCCAACCCATTGTTGCACTTGCTGGAACCAGCTTCAACGCTTGTTCCGGACCAATCGCCAAAATAACCGCTGATGCTGGTTCAAAATGACCATCTTGATATTCCACACCTTGAACTCGTCCATTTTCAATGATAACTTCTGCAATTTTAGCACCTGTCTCAAATTCAACACCAGCTTGGGTCGCCTTTTCTATCAGACCATCTACGAGTGATTGCCAGCCTTTGTGCAGATATTTCACGCCCTTCATCCCAATTTGGAATTGATAGAGCCACGCCCCCGCACTCATTTGCGCCGGTGCATTGGCATAGGTGCTCAAACGAATCGCCATTTTGAAAAATTCTTGGACAAGCGGTTGTTCAGCCCGCTCATTCAGCCATGCTTGCACAGATTGATGGGCATGATTAGCTGGTTTAGCCCGCAATGCGGCAATAAATAACCGGAGCAAACTCAATTTCTCGCTAAAACTGAATAAGCGTGATGTCATAATCATGGCCGGATTCATGGGGAAAGGCCAGATTTCGTTATTCAAAACAGTGTGATAATCGCCATTTACGATTTCACCGTTGATAGCTACCCCAAGTTCTTCAAGTACACTTATCCCTTTACCATCTACATAAAGAGCATGTGGTCCTAGATTGAAGGAAAAGCCTTCTTGGGTTTTGGTCATAGCCCGTCCGCCTAAATGTTGACTCCGTTCGAGCACGCGCACATTCAATCCTGCGCGTGCCAAATAGGTCGCCGCTGTTAATCCAGCTAAACCACCCCCGATGACTAAAACTTGATTGGATTCTAGTGTGGTAAGCATGTTGAGAAATTCTCCTTGTGTGCTAAACGGTTCTATATACAAGGACGAATAGCTCAATCCGTTTGTGACTCTTTTGGAAAATTTCAGCAAATTTGAACCATAAATAGCGGTTCTGCATATAA
Organism: Anaerolineae bacterium; assembly: GCA_050303635.1. Lineage (GTDB taxonomy): Bacteria > Chloroflexota > Anaerolineae > Aggregatilineales > J027 > JAKEEQ01. The sequence continues at coordinate 1,475 of JBNLCD010000309.1, read as the reverse complement.
AGGCTACGGAGGAACTTACTGATGAAACTAAAGGGAAAAGCATGGAATATCGAAGTTTAGGCAGAACAGGCGCCCGGGTGAGTCCTCTCTGCTTAGGGACAATGAATTTTGGCTATCGCACGCCTGAAAATGTAGGGATCGAAATGATTCACCAAGCACTAGACGATGGTGTGAATTTTATTGACACCGCTAATTTCTACGGCCAACCCCTCAAGGATGGTCGTGGCCAAGGCAATACTGAGAAAATTGTAGGTAAAGCCCTTGCAGGCCGACGCGAAAAGGTTATCTTAGCGACCAAAGTCTATATGCCCACCGCCGATTACCCTGATGATCCCAACGCATTCGGGATTAGTCGACGCCATATCATCGCAGAATGTGAAGCCTCGCTCAAACGTCTCAACACGGACTATATTGATCTGTATCAATTGCATCATCTCCAGCGCGAAATCCCAATTGACGAAACCATGCGTGCGCTTGATGATTTGGTACGAAGCGGCAAAGTCCGTTATATCGGCACCAGTAAATATCTGGCATGGCATTTACTGGAAAGCCTGTGGATATCAGAGAAATTGCACCTGAATCGCTTTGTCACCGAACAACCTAAATATCATATGCTTAATCGGGCGATTGAACGCGAACTCGTCCCCATGGCGCAAGAATATGGTATTGCGATTCTACCTTATTCACCGTTGGGTGGTGGTATTCTCACAGGTAAATATAAGCGCGGCGAAGCGTTCCCTGAAGATTCCCGCATGAATGATGAAGTTTGGGGTGATTGGGCGCATTCTTACTGGCGGGATAACACCTATGATGTGCTAGATTTGCTCACTGAAATGGCGGTCGAAAAAGACTGTACTATTAGTCAATTGGTCTTAGCTTGGACGATGCACCAACCCGGCATGACCAGTGTAATTATTGGGCCGCGGACAATAAGTCAATATCAAGATAATCTTGGCGCACTGGATGTTGAGATCACCGATGAAGATCGTCAGCGGATTGATGCTGTAACTGCGCATTGGCGCTAAGTCGTAGAGCTTTGCCAAATAGTGGTTTCACCGGGCGAATCATCAAGTTGTATACGCCACGGAATTAGTTTGAGCAGACTTAGCTGGGGGTTTTCCACAGATTCATAGAACGCAGATGGATCATAGCCTAATGGTGATTGCTTAAACAATAGCCACACGCGTTGTTTCTCAACCATATCATCTATCCCCTCAGCACAGCATTCAGCATAGGCCGTTTGCATGTTATCACCAATATAAGCGAGTGAGACATAGGGATGGTGTCGAATATGGCGAGCTTTAGGCGATACATGGTTAGTCAGTAACCAAGCCATGGAACCTTCCCAAAGGGGATGAACGACGCGTGAACGAGGACGATTCTGCATGTCGATAGTAGCCAAATTACAGCATAAGTCGCGCGCAACGCGTCTCATAAATTCAGCCTCGATCTCGGCAAATGTTTGAATATGCATC
>JBNLCD010000308.1:0-6915 GCA_050303635.1 Anaerolineae bacterium | reverse complement strand
TGCTATTTTAATTGCCTTTTCGAGTGTTGTTTGAGCTTTTGCATTTTCGCCCAAATCTTTATAAACCCAGCCCAAATATGTGCACGCTTTGGTTTCTAGGATTTTGTTTTCGATTTTTTGGGCAGAGACAATGCTTTGTTCAAGATATTCGGCGGCTTTTTGGTGCTGACCAACTTCGATGTTGGCGCGTCCTAAAACTTCAGTTAAACATGCTCGGTAATGTTCACCATCGGGCGGCAGTTTATCTAAAGCCCTTTGCGCATAGGTTATTGCATCATGATGTTCGCTAATGTGCAAAAATTGGCGGGCGGTTGCGAGAGCATATGGAATTTCCTTTGCCACATTTTGGGTTTGTGACCAATGGTAATAAAGGATTCCCGCGTAATCGTCATCGTCTGGATAGATATGTTCATAAGCCAGCGCAATACTTTCATGGAATTTGCGAGATGTCTCGTCATCAATGGCATCAATCAGAACTTCGCGGAACTTTTCATGCGTAAATTGCCAATCTCCATCAATCAAACTCAGAATTGAGGCATTCGCTGAGGTATGGAGCCATTGTTCAAAATCTGGTGCTTTACCATTCGATTGAAAAAGATCGGTTTCATTATTTAAAATATGCTGTAATACAGACGTATTCAGTTGACGTCCCATAACTGCCGCCAGCATCAGCAAAGAGCGAAATTCAGCCGGATAGTGCATGAGACGCATCATAATAGCCGCGCGAATGCCTGATGTTGTGATATCTTTGGGCAATTTGGTATCCGTGACTTTGCGGAGCTCGCCAGTTTCTTGGGCAAGTGCTCGCAAGGTTTCTACAATAAAAAAGGCATTGCCCGCTGTTTTCTTGCTTAAGAATTCGGCTAACTGAACATTAGATGCGTTTTTGCCAAGAATTGCATCCACCAACTCAGCAATTTCTGTTTTGTCGAAACGATTCAGTTGGATGGAGTGCGCACTCGGAAATTCCTGAGGTAAATCAGGCCGGATTTCGGTTTGATAGGTTGCCAGAATTAACACTGGCAATTGTTCAACTTGGGCATTAAGCGCCTGCAAAATCTTTAAACTCTCATTGGCCCAATGTAAATCTTCCAGGATAATCACTAGCGGGACTTGATTGCGACTAAATAAGTCAGCAATGGTAAAGATCAAGCGTTGATCTTCACTGCTAATGGCCAAATCTTCAGTATCTGGTACGTCATAGAGCAGTAAATCATTAATATCCGGAACAATGCTTTTGAGGATACTAGCTTCAAGTTGACTTATATCGCTTAGGAGAACAAAACGCCGCAATGGTTCACGCCAATAGTGATAAGGCAAATGGCTAAACCGTTCACCTTTGCCCTTGAGTACAGTGCCCCCCCAAACTTTAGCGAGCCGTTCCACTTCATTGACTAAACGTGATTTGCCAACGCCACTTTCACCGGCAATCAACCATGAACTGCCTTCGCCACTTAAAGTTGCTAAAAGGGCATCAGTTAGCTGATTAAGTTCTTCTTCACGTCCTACAAAATGCGCGGCTTGCAAATAGCTTTCGCGAATATCCTCGGACTCAACTGGATTCGTGCGTTTTAGTGCATGATTCAAATCATCAATAACAGATTTGGCATCTTGATAGCGATCTTCAGGCCGTTTAGCCAAAAGACGCTTGACTATCTTGGCTATAGGACTCAAGAAGAATCCATTTTCAAACACCAAGGTTTCCAAATCCTCTAAATTGAGCATGTCGACTTCATAATCAATCGGCTGAGTAGGTTCGTCTTTTAGGAAGCCCGTCGGTTCGTCGTAAGGAATATTTAAAACAGGTGCTTGCTTGGGTAAATCACCGTATTCGATTTGGCTTACTCGATTGAAATCTGGCGTACCGTTTACTATTTCTTCGACTAGATCTGAAATCCGGCGTGATCGATAGGGACGCTCACCCGTAATAATTTCATAGAGAACAACCCCAATCGAGTAGAGATCACTGACCACAGAAGATGTCTTATGTAAGATGATTTCGGGTGCCAAATAGGTAACCGTACCTGCGATGCGTAAATGCTGTAAACCGTGTTCTATTGAAAGCCCAAAATCAAGCAGATAGGCATGATCATCTTTGACCAGAATATTGCTCGGCTTAATATCATGATGCAAAATGCCCCGCTGATGAAGATAAGCCAAACTTTCCAAGATTTGTAAAACCAGATCAATTTTCTTCTCAAGCGGTTTCTGCTGGGTGTAAGCCTTAATATCTTGACTATCCTCAAGCAAAGTCATGGTGAAGTAGGGTTCACCCTCATGAAAACCATAATCTTGGACCTGAATAATATGTGGATGATGCATTGCCGCTAAAATTTCGAATTCACGTGCTAAGGCGATGCGAGCCGTGGTAGAATCACTCTCGGAAGTACTGGTTGTCAGGATAAATTCAGCGGCCTGCGGTAATTGTTTTAAGGCAACTAATTTGCCTGTTAAACGATCTTTGGCACGATGAATAACGCCCATTCCACCTGAACCAATTTCTCCCTGAAGTTCATAGCGATTGGCGAATAATTCGGTTTTAAATAAATTGGTATTCCCCATAAAAAATGTTATCCCACCCGTCAACAGCTCACAATAGAAACACACTCTAGAAATTTGATCGGCAAAGTGGCTTAGCTCATTTGTTCAGCATACCTTGGAATGGCGAACTCTGCATCCCGTACCCATCATTTGTTGTACATTTCACTCAAAAACGACGATCCCTAAAATTAGATTACGTTGTATTTCACGCTTGTGGATTAGATGTCCTCACACTAAATCTATACCAAGCCAAAGCCTCACTGCGTTTGGCGGCGCTAATTTCTATTAAATAACGCCCATTCACCAAAACCTGATCAAATTGCATAAATTGGCAAAACTTACCTACCCGTTGATCTTCAAATTTCTCCCGTAAAATGACTTTGTCATCAAGATTTTTAATGCGCAAATAGTAAGTCACTTCGTCATTAGGTTTTTCTGGCAAAAGCTGGCCACATACACATAATACTTGTGTGGGTTGGATATTTCCCACTGGATTAACTTGTTGAACGCTCGCACAGGTATTGGTTTTAGGGACTTCAGCGGCAGTTAAGATGGCCGCAAAATCATCGGCACCCCAAAATGTATCTATCATAAATTGGAAGGCACCATACCCTGTTCCACCGATCAGTGTAACAACCATCACGATAGCGATAAATTGGCGTAAACGGCGATTGCGCCAGTCATTGTGCATTTCAAATTCATGTCCATCCCCGACATTCATAAAATCAGATGGTTCTGCCATCTTGCTTACCTTTGATTGAAGTTGATATGATTGTGCTCGGAATAATCACATTTTAGCAGGAATTGATAAAACTAGGGTCAAGAATATGCTTATCGTTGGTAGTATTTTTGTGGGATTAAATATTATTTTGTTTGCCGGACGGGCTTGGCAAGGCTATCAAACACAGTCTACTCCACTTATGGCCATTGGCTTGTGGAGTTTGGGTGTCATCAATATGTTGAGTGGCTTGAGTGCACTATGGATGGACTATTCACTGGGCATTATCGCCATCATAAGCGGAGCATTATCGGCTGAAATTGGCTGGCTAGTTGCAGACTACTGGCAAAAAGAAAGCGGTCCCAATTGGAATTGGCACGCGCTTTATATTGCTTCTTCAGTTTTCTTTATTGGCCTCTTGGCAATCGCTTAAAGTTTTTCTTTGGATAACGTGCTCATTAACCATTGGAGCAACGCTTCGACATCAGTTACATTGTTAGCCACAACGTCTGAGGCTTCTTGGACTGCTAAGCGATTTTCATTAGAGTCAGAAATAACACCCACACCCACACCATAACATTGTTTTGTTTCGCGCAGATCATGAGCAACTTTAATAGCATCAATATCCGTTAAATCATCGCCAATATACATAACAGCATCAAGCTCATATTGTTTGACTAATTTACGGAGCGCTGTACCTTTGTTTTCTTGAATGGGAGGACGTAATTCGTAGAGACGGTGGCCTGAATGAGTCACTAAGCCATAAGTGGCGGCAATATCTTCCATAATCGGTGCCAGTTCGCGTTTGGCTTTATCAGGGTCAGGCGTCATCCGATAATGGACCGACGCTGTTGCGTATTTGTCTTCAATCCACATACCCACCGTTAATTTTGTCCGCAATTCATCCAAGGCCGCGGCAATTGAACGTCGATAACTACGCACACTATCATCGACTACTCGTTTGCCATCTACCCATTGCTCCAAGCCATGATTGCCAACACAAACTATCCCTGAAATCGCAATACGCTGTTGTAAATCGCGCACAGCTCGTCCAGAAATAGCCGCAACCATAGGTAATGTCAAAACGAGCATACCTAAAAGTTCACGGTTCCGGGGTGTTACAATTGCGGCTTCGGGAGTTTCGGCAATATGACTAATTGTGCCATCCATATCCACCACAAGGCCAAGCCGCTTAGCTTTGACTAAAGGGAAAAGTAAGCTATCGGTGGCGTTCTGCCAGTGCTCAACTGAGGTATGTGCTTGCATAGGACCCTGTCTACGAATCGATGTTATACATGTTGCTAGATGAATTATTTATATAGCTTTTCTGTTTACGCAAAACATAAAACAAATAAGCTAGACGCTCGATCCTTAAATAATACTATTTAAATACCTACCCTGATAATTAGACAGGTCTACATTTTCACTCACTTATACTGCAAATTAAGCCGTTTAGCAAGTTTAATTTGGTTAAAAGATACAAAAAAGTAGCTAAAATTTTAGCTACTTCTTAAAAAAATTACGATTTTCATAACTTGACCGAGACGGACAGTTATATGAAATAGATGTTGGAATCAATTAGATTCAAGCGCATCTGATGCATCGCATAGTCCATAAACTGTCGATAAGATTGGCGAGTCTCGCGTGAACGATAACGCGTTACCACCTTTTCGTTATTCATTTGTTGTTGCCACGCAATATACTTACGCGTATCTGAAGTACCCGCGATTGTTGGGTTCAAGGCAACTTTAGGCTCAGTCGTAGCTAGGTGCTGTTCAGGAAGCGGCGGCAATTGTGACATATTTTCGGCTTTAGCCAACAATTTGGCGCGCAACTGATCAGCCGGTGTAGGTGACTCAACTTGACGATACGCATGTCGAATCATGCGATCCAGTTGTTGATCCCCACGGAGTCGACAGGTTTTATCTTCAAGCCATTCGTGAAATTTGTTAAGCATATCCATGTTGCTTTATCTCGACAAATAATCTTTCATCGTCAGCGTCCATCAAATCGAGACGCTGTTTGAGATTTTGTCGGGCATGATGTAAGCGAGATTTTACGGTACCAACTGGGCAATCGAGAATATCAGCGATTTCCTGAATGCTTAAATTGGTCAAATAGTGCAAGATAACGACTACGCGTTGATGTTGGCTCAATGTTTCAATGGCCTGTCGCACATCCCGCTTTAACTCGCTACGTTCAGTGACCCGATCTGGTGCTTGTCCATTCGGACTAACTAATTGTTGTTCATTTACGTCATCTAATGGTACTCGACGCTTGGCGTTGCGTGTAACAAAAGTATAGCTTAAATTTGCTGTTACACGATACAACCACGGCATTAACGGACGTTCAATATCAATTCGATGCGCGTACTTATGTAATTTCAAAAAGCAATCTTGTAAAATATCTTCGGCAATAAAAGGGTCGCGCACGATTGCTAATGCGACACGATAAACTTGGTGGCGATACCGTTCAAAGAGCTCGCCCAATGCATCAAGATCATTTTCTCTTAATCTTAGAATCAGTTCTCCATCATTACTCATAATTTATTACACTCATTTCTATGCAATCTCCAGCATACTGAGTGCCTTTCTCCTTTCATACCGTCGCATAGCGTTTAGCTCTGCTATTTGGATTACTGTTATGGGGATGTAAAGGTTTAAAAAATTTTAAAATTCGGTACTTTTCTGTCTTGAGAAAATTGCTTTTCCCTGGCTAAAAATAAAATTTAACTACCTGTACGGGCCCGGTCTAATAGTTCTTGAACGGAGACCCCACCATATGACCATAAACAATTGACATTGTTACAGAGATCTTCCAAAATCAATTTAGCTTCTTCATAACGCCCTCCGTAAACAAAATCTCGGGCTGTCATATAGCGCAATACAAAATTACGTTCACCAGTTAAGGTGCCACCACCTGCGATGTTTAGAGTACCAACATTGGGGTTAACTTCATAAATGGCAATAGCTTGATTAGCCAATTGCACACCCCGCGCTAATTGATCACCCTCTAAACCAGTTTCACCGGTTCCGGTATTCATAGCTCTGAAATAGAGAATGGCTTGCTTTTTCAAAACTTCAAAGAGCATTTCATCGACCTCAGCCCGTCGATAATCAGGATTAATCTGAATAACGATATTCAAGCGCTCAATCGCATCTTCATATAATCCTGAAATATAGTACGCATAGGCCGCATCATAAGCATCTTCCACATTGAATGGATCACGCGTAGCTGTTGCCAAAACTTCAGTTGGTTCAGGTGCAGTTGGTGTAATACTGGGGGTTGGCGTGTCCGGTTCAAGTGTGGGAGTGAATGTTGCCGTAGGTGGCAACGGTGTTGCTGTATACGCTAAACGCACATTAACTTGTTGTAAACGTCCTTCGGTATCTAGATAACCCGGTTCTTCCGTCAGAATATATTCATAACGATCACGGGCAAATTCATCTAATCCGGCGGTTTCATCTTCAACAGCCAATTGATATTGTGTCGCGATTTCAGCAACGCGGGTTGCATCATTTTCATCACGCACGTCGCGTGCTTCATCCTGATAACCCGCTAAACCACTCATACTGATTGTTGTTGCACATAAACAGGCTGTCATCGTCATGACGAGCATGGTTAATAAACAACGGCGCGGTGGTGGCTCATCACTA
>JBNLCD010000307.1:0-6937 GCA_050303635.1 Anaerolineae bacterium | reverse complement strand
ATGTCACATCTTATAAACAAGCCAACGCTTGATGAAATTCCAGCGACGGCGGATATTGTTATTATCGGCGGCGGACCAGCCGGAACGGCGGCGCTCTGGGCTTTAGCACGCTTGGATTCCAACTTACGGATTGTGTTAATTGAAAAAGCCGAACGGTTGGGGGCGGGCAGTTCAACAGCCTCACTCGAAAATTATCGCACCTGCTGGGGGACGGAATGTATCGCTGAACAGATGAAACTTAGTTATAAAGTCTTTCAGCACGCCGATGATTATTGGGGTGAAGGGGCGAGTCAAGCGATTCACCTGAAAGAGCAGGGCTATTTATTTTGTGCATTTACCGAACAACACGCGCAGAATCTACAAAATGATGTGGTTCATCTTCATGAATTAGGACTAGGCCATGTGGAATTTCTCAAGCAAGACGAGGTGAATAATCGCTTCCCGTGGTTAGCCGGACGTGTTCTCGCTGGAAAATTTGATCCACAAGCAGGCTGGTTAGATTCCAATGCGCTGATTTATTGCTATGCCAAAAGTGCGTCCAATGCGACAATTTTGCTCGGCATCGATTCAACCGAAATTATGACGGAAAATCAGCGAGTGACCGGCGTTAAGATTCCGCAAGGGCACATTGCGACTGATTGTGTGCTTATCGCGTGTGGCGCAAATGCGCGTTTAGTTGGACGGACAGCCGGAGTCGAACTTCCGGTTGAGGTGGTTCCGCGCCAGAGCTTTACGACATCATGGCGTCACACTGAATTTCCAGAGGATGCCCCGATGTTAATTGGCGCGCCACCTTATCCCCATGTCCGACCAGAAGCGCAAGTTGGGGCCATTTTCGGCTGGGAATATCATTGGCATCCGCGTTATGCCAAGAATCAGGTGCCTCATAATGACCATGCGTTGCTGGAACCCCTTTATCCACTCAAGCAACTGAAAGATTCCCGTTTCCCGTCGGTGGTGTTATATGGCTTGGCGCGTCAATTTGGTTTTGTCGATGGCGAAGGCTTTGCGAATCCGCGCTACTTACGAGGGATCTCACACAATATTGGTTATTATGTGTATCGCACGGGTGATGTGGCTTATTCGCAGGATGAAGCAGGGGTTAAACATCCTTATGAAAGTGAACGGGCCCTTATCGATGCGGTGCCGAATGTGGACGGCTTATTTGTGTCGATTGCGCATGTGGGCCACGGCATTATGACATCCCCTGCCAGTGGTCAAATCATTGCGAACAAAATATTGAAACGTCCCCAACCCTCCCCTTTATTTGAGCAATTTGGCTTTGACGTGTCGTGGGTACCCTTCGATGAAAATGCGCTGTGATGGTGTTATGTTTTGAATTGAGGAAAATTGTGTGTTCACAAGGAATCGGATAGGCACGTCGGCCCATCCCTACCAGTGACAATGGTAGTTTGCGATGCAAAAATAATTTGTGTGATAAATCACCACAGGTGAAAACCTGCGGCTAGAAAAATCGATACCTAAACAGCAACTGCGAATATAAACTGTTGGGTTGGGTAATCTTAATGGTTCGCTAAATCTGCGGAAAAGCTCATGAAATCTGGGTGGAGGGGGTATAAAATAGAATAACCTCAAAGCTCCCTGTTGAGTTGGCTTTGAGGTTAAGCTAATATCTCTATCTAAACAAGAGATATTGGGTGTTTAGCGGGTCAGAAGAATTGTCGGGGCGGCCGGATTTGAACCGACGACCTCACCGACCCGAACGGTGCGCGCTAGCCGGGCTGCGCCACGCCCCGATTGACGAGTAGTTTAGCAAACTTGGAATCACCTGACAAGAGGATTTATTGAGAGAATGTCGACACCTATGACTCAAACTCCCCAACAACCGCGTACCCTCAGCGATTTCGCCCGACACTACACGCGAAATTTGCTGGCACCACCCGCGCAATTTCTATACAAAAACAATGTCCATCCCGATCTTATCACCTTCGCTGGCCTATTGATTGTGGTTATTGCCGCTGTGGCTATTGCCCAAGGATATTTGTGGCAAGCAGGCATCATTTTAGTTATTGGATTTCCGCTCGATGCGTTGGATGGAGCCGTTGCCCGTTTACGTCCTGATCTTAAAGAGCGACCATTTGGAGCATTCTGGGATTCGACTTTAGATCGTTACGCCGATGGTCTCATTTTTGGCGCATTGGCTTTTTATGGTAAAGAACAGGGTTCCGACACCATCTTAATTTTAGCAATGGCGGCCATGATTGGCGCATTTGCGGTCAGTTATACTCGTGCACGGGCGGAGGGCATTGGCTGTGATTGTAAAGTCGGTATTTTTACGCGCATGGAACGGGTTATTGCCTTGTTCATTTTGCTATTTACGGGCTGGGTTCTTCCGCTATTATGGGTACTAGCTATCGGCACCCATGTGACCGCTGGCCAACGGATTTGGCATGTCCGCAATGATACGAAACATCAGGCTCCTGTTCAATTAAGCGAAGGATTGGAATGAATTAATGGCAAAGCTGACTTACGCTGAAGCAGTCGATATTCTCTATGGGTTTATCAATTATGAATTGAAGCGCCAAGATCGATATTCACCCGATGTGATGACGCTAGAACGCCCCGCCGCACTTATGGAACGGCTCGGCAATCCTCACCGTAAATACCCGATTATTCACGTGACCGGAACCAAGGGTAAAGGTTCGGTCGGCGCGATGTGCAAATCAATTTTGCGGGAAGCAGGCTATAAAGTCGGTCTTTATTCATCACCGCATTTACAAGACTTCCGCGAACGCTTTCAAATCAATAACGAACTCATCACCGAAGAGGAAATCGCGAGTTTAGTCGAAGAACTCTTGCCCCATTTTCAAGCGGTCGAAGGATTGACATGGTTTGAACTTGTCACGGCAGTTGCCTTTGAATATTTTGCCCGTCAAGAAGTTGATGTGGCTGTAGTTGAAGTAGGTTTGGGTGGGCGCTTGGATGCCACGAATATTGTAATTCCGGTAGTGTCGGTGATCACCAGTTTAAGTTTTGACCACACTTATTTGCTCGGGAATACCATTGGGGAAATCGCCGCCGAAAAAGGGGGCATTATTAAGCCTAATGTGCCCGTCGTGAGCGCCCCACAACCCGATGAAGCACGGGAAACGTTGGAACGGATTTCGAATGAACGGAATGCGCCGCTGACATTAATTGGGCGTGATTATCAATTTGTGGCCCATCCGCCCCAATTAACTGGCCAGCAAATTACATTAAACCACCAGCGTCCACCCCAAGACTATCACACCAATCTGATTGGCGAACATCAAGCTATTAATATGAGTGTGGCTTTGGCGGCTATTCATCGTATGCAGAAAGTCTTGCCAATTTCTGAAGAAGCGATTGTCAATGGACTGAAAAAGGTGCAATGGCCGGGGCGTTTAGAAGTGGTTAAACACGCCCCCACGATTGTTTTGGATGCCGCGCATAATCGGGCGTCATTTGGTTATCTGCGCAAAGCCCTAGAGACCGTATTCAACAAAAAACCTCTAATTTTGGTTTATGGGGCGAAGGCGGACAAAGATATTTTCGGCATGTTGGATGAAATTTTGCCGATTGTGGACAGTTTGATTATTACCCAAGCGGTTGATTCGCGGGCGGAAAGTCCGGATGCGATTGCGGATATTGCTCGTGAAACAAGCTTCACAGGGGATATTCAAATTATTCCGCCCATCCAAGATGCGCTTGACCGCGCGCAACACATGATTGGTGAAGAAGGTCTGATTTGTGTGACAGGTTCCCTCTATGTTGTCGGTGAAGCTCGCACCGTTTTGGAACTGCCCATTTCACAAATTGCCAGTCCACCACCACCGTCATCGGTCGGTGTGGATTAGAATTCGTAACTAGGTTAAACTCAAGCAGTCTGCAAAAAATTTGCAGGCTGTTTTTGTTATAGGAATGATTGAGATGTGGAGTTTCGGGTGAAAGGGCAACCAACAAATATGGTGTTCATTTTAGTTGTAATTGGGGTGGGGCTCTTAGGTGGTCTAGCAGTCGGTATCCAAGCGCCGATGGCCAATGTCATTAGCGATCGGATTGGTATTTTAGAGAGTACTTTTTTTGTGCATTTGAGTGGCGCAATTGTCGCCCTTATTCCATTGCTGGTTCTCAAAGGCGGCAACCTCACCAAATGGGATAGTGTGCCGTGGTATATGCTGTGGGCGGGCGCTTTCGGCTTGATACTGATTTCGACCATCAATTTTACGATTCCGCATATTGGGGTGGCCGGCGGTTTGATGCTGGTTGTTATCGGGCAAATGATTATGGCCGTGGCGATTGATCATTTTGGCTGGCTCAATGCAGAGGTGCGACCCGTGACGTTACAACGTGTCTTTGGGTTGGTCCTGCTATTTGCAGGTGTGTGGTTTGTGGTGCGCTAAGAATTTTAGGGGAGAATTGATTTTATATGACACGGATTGCGTTGGTAACGGGAGCCAATCGGGGCATCGGGTTTGAGATTTGTAGGCAATTGGCCGAGCTTGATATTCAGGTAATTTTGACGAGCCGGAATGGGGAACGTGGCCAAGCGGCGGTAGTTGAACTGGCAAATGATGGTTATAACGTGGCCTATCATCAACTGGATGTGAGTAATACAACCAGTATCACGAACTTAAAAACATGGGTTCAGCAGGAATATGGACGTCTCGATATTTTGATTAACAACGCGGCCATTTATCCTGATGAAGGGCGACGAGCGCTCGATATTGAGCCAGACATTGTACAGGAGACATTTGTCACCAATACGCTTGGTCCGTTGATGCTATGTCAGGCTTTTTTGCCGATGATGATTACGCAAAAATACGGGCGGGTGATTAATATTTCATCGGAGATGGGTTCCTTGCATAACATGAGCGGGGGCACGCCGTCGTATCGTATTAGCAAAGCGGCCCTCAATGCGATGACCCGCATTTTAGCAAGCGAGTTACGTGGGCAACGCAATATCAAAATAAATGCTATGTGTCCGGGTTGGGTGCGGACTGAGATGGGCGGGTCATCGGCGCCACGAAGTGTAGAACAGGGTGCGGATACGGCGGTTTGGTTGGCGACATTACCTGAGAATGGCCCCACAAACGGCTTTTTCCAAGATCGTCAGCCGATTGAATGGTAAACGGGGTGCTTTGAAATACTTGCGAAACGGTCAACAGGTGGCGTAGAGTAGAGTAGACTTGCACAACAGTGACTCATCTATTTATCCAGGTAAAATAGAACACCAAGGTTTGGAGAAATGTCAGAAGCCTATTGTGAACGTTGCAAAGCCATGAAAGATATTGTCTCAGTAGGAATGACTTCTAGCGGGGGCAAAATCGTCGTCAGATTTGTTTGCACGCATGAAGTAACCGTTCGGCTGGACACCTTATTCAAAGATGGTAACGGTCTTGGATCTGAATTCCATGATTTAGAAGAATAAATAGAAATGGTATTGTTTAAAGTTTAATCCACTCTACCGAAAAATCAGTAGAGTGGATTAGTATCTTTCTACATCACCAATTTCCTGCCATTCAAAATGAGCGGCGTTAAATCGGAATTGTAAGATTGGTCTCGGAAATGAGTGTCCCAATTCCAATAATGCTTCAACACCTTGCTTGGTTAGCGTATCTAAATCAGGGTTGTACTCAAAATCTAAAATTTCCGCAAAATCAAAGTCAATTTCTGTAACAGGCATATTGATTGTAAAATCAGAGACTTCGCAAAAAATAAATAGTCCTCTTTTATTAAATACTTCGTCAGGTTGGGCTAGTTCTGCATACCAATCACAAAGCTCAATCTCCCAAATAAGCTTGTTTTCCTCATTATCATGTTCAAGTTTTAGCAATGAACCGTCATGCAAGTGAAATTTCTTAAGGTCTTGAGCAATATTCACTGGTCTGTCCTAATTTCTGCTCTAACATCATCCAAGTAATTATCATTTAGCATAAAATCATGGAGAGGCAATCATCTGATATAATCATCCATTATATAATGCGTTGCATCTGTCATCCTGTTTCATCCATGTAACGTAAACAATGCTCGTTAACCTGACTGAAGGCGTTAAACAATGGATGTCCATGCAATTCTAGAACAGCGGAACCAAAAAGACCAATTGATTAAAAGTGAACAATCACCGTTTCCTCCGGCTATGCGTGAGAAATTTAGCGGCCTAAATTATTATGCACTAAGCGATGTATTTTATTTCGAAGTTGAAATCGAGGAATATCCGAAGAAGGCCAAGATTGAACTGGAACGCACGGCGGGAAAACCCTTAATAGCAAAACGCTTTGGGCGTGCTATGTTGCCGATTGGTGAAGAACTCATTCCCATTGAAATTCTCGATCATCAGGGCAATCTTGCTATCATTTTTAAAGATAAAACCAACGGTGTCGAAACCTATAGCGGCGGACGGTCTTTATCGGTTGTTCCCTCCGGTGGCGGAAAATATATCATTGATTTTAATCTCGCCACGAACCCCATGTGCGCGTATATGACCGGGTACGCGTGCCCGATTCCTTTGCCGGAAAACCATCTGGATATTGCCATCACCGCAGGTGAAAAATTACCTGAGGGCGCGTGGGTCATGATGGTATAAATCTCTAAATAGCAACCAAATTTCCGTTAATAAAAAGGCGAGACTGTCACCTGATAATCTCGCCTTAATTTTTAGCTTAACACAGTCGAACTATTCAGCGGGAACCAGTTCCCAAGTCGCTTCAGCGTCCCCTCAGAAACCATAGTCCTTACCAGATTATTTCCCGTTGCTTGATGAAATAAATTTGAGAATTTATCAAATTTAGCGGGTAGATTGATTAATTGACATTTGAAATCTAGTTCTGGTGAGTATACAAACAATGCTTGAGAAAATGATAACGTATCTCGCAAGCTTAAGAAATTTATTTTTCTTTAGTACACTTATAAGCCTGATCAGTTCCTTTTGCATTGTTATAGCCATTATAGCTGGTTA
>JBNLCD010000306.1:0-6945 GCA_050303635.1 Anaerolineae bacterium | reverse complement strand
TCACCAATATTTTCCCTAAAAAGTCAGTGCTGGATAATCTTGCTCTCAGTGTTCAAGCACATTCGGGCAGTAGCTTTCGCTTCTGGAAGCCGGTTCGTAGTGAGCAAATCTTATTTGATAAAGCCGGGATCATTGCAGAAAAAATAGGACTTGGTGCTCGCACACAACAACTTGCGGGAGAACTCTCACACGGGGAACAACGTCAGCTAGAGATGGGGTTGGCGCTGGCATCCAATGCACGCTTACTGCTACTTGATGAGCCGATGGCAGGTATGGGGACTGAAGAAGCCAATCATATGATTGAGCTTATCCGTACATTGAATCAGGATGTAACCATTTTGCTGATTGAGCATGATATGGCGCTTGTGATGAATGTATCTGAACAAATTTCAGTACTCGATTATGGTAAGAAAATTGCGCAGGGGACACCGACTGAAATCCAGAACGATCCTTCGGTGATTGAAGCCTATCTCGGTAAGCCCCCCGAAGAATTAGAAGATGTCCTTCTTTCCGATGTTGCCTCTGAAGGAGAATAATTAAATTATGGCACTCCTTGAAGTAAAAGATTTACATACCTACTACGGCAAAATTCACGCCCTTAAAGGAATTTCGCTTTATGTGGATGAAGGCGAAATTGTAACCCTAATTGGCGGGAATGGGGCCGGCAAAACAACCACTTTGAACTCCATTAGTGGAATTGTGCCCGCCTCCGAAGGACAAGTCATCCTCGACAAACATGATATTACGAAATCCCGTCCGCATGAAATTGTCCAACTCGGTGTTGGTCAATCGCCTGAAGGTCGCAAAATCTTCAAGCGTCTCTCGGTCGCGGAAAATTTGGAAATGGGCGCTTATACTCGCAATGATGAAGATGGCATCAAACGCGATCTGGAATTCGTCTTTCATACCTTCCCTCGTCTCGAAGAGCGCCAACGTCAACTCGGTGGGACGCTTTCCGGTGGTGAACAACAAATGTTAGCCATTGGCCGCGCATTGATGGCCCGACCGCGCATTTTGTTGCTGGACGAACCATCCATGGGGTTGGCGCCTTTGCTCGTGCAAGATATCTTCTCCGTGATTAGCTATCTAAACACCGAGCAAGACACGACAATTTTGTTAGTGGAACAAAACGCCCTGATGGCCCTTGAAGTAGCGCATCGTGGCTATGTTTTACAAACAGGCACCATTACCCTCACCGATGATGCCAAAGCCCTCCACCAAAACGAAACCGTGCGCAAAGCGTATTTGGGTGGCGGTTAAGAATCTCTAAAATTAAATAGCAATCCTAAGAAGACCTTATTGAGTTTTATAATAAGGTCTTTTTCTTTTTTACAAAATTCGCTTGGTTATTGGGCCCAAAACGTTTGCAGAACATTCTTTTCTTATGTTATAGTGAAAACTGATTTTTCTTATTTCATTCATGCGTGGTGCGTGGTGACAACTTAACGGATGACCTGTTTTAGGGTAACTTGTGTCTGTCTCTATAACATTCTGCAACAAAGCGGTTTTGGGTGGGGACAAAATATATCTTGTTCGCCAAATATAAAACCTTATCAGGTAAAGAGTCGCCACAACCATTAAGAGGGTAGTTTTCAAATGAAAAAAATAGGTATTTTAGTTGTATTGGTAGCGGTTTTAGCGATCGTAGCTTTGCCCGTTTGGGCCGTTGAATATACTGGGATCATTGATGGAACTGAGCCAACCCAAGTAGGGCGTCTAAATCGCAATAGTATCCAGAGTACTTGTGCCTCACCAAAAGCATTTGCCAGTGTTTTTGATCCAGGAACTAATTTTCACTATGACACGCATAGCTATACCAATACAAGCGGCGCAGTTGAGTGTGTTCTTGTTGAGTTTAATGGCCTCAATTCTACCGCCAATATTATGGTAGGTGCTTGGTTGGGGAGCTTTAATCCGGCTGATATTTCTGTTAACTATTTAGCCGATGGTGGCTTCAGTACCGGTGTTCCACCCAACCCCGTGTCCTTCTCTTTTAACCTTAATCCGGGTGAAACTGCTATTATTGGGGTGATGGATACGAACAATGCAACTGATAGTCAATATAGCCTCACGGTTGGCCCGTATGTGCCACCAACGGTGTTAAACGTACCGCATGTTACCGATATTCAAATTAATGCCGGCGCAAATGTTCCAGCTTATGTTGAACCGGGCGGTGAGCAAGTCAAATTATCCAGTGGGGTAGATCTTTTCTTGCCGCATGACTATGATGGCAACGGATTTGATACCTATATTGTCACCGCTACGCAAGAAGGCGAGGATGGTACAATCTGGTACAGTATCTTCCTTGGCAGTGAAGAATTTGTTTGGGTGAATGGTAATTTGGTTACTCCCCTGAACTAAATCACGCTCAATTTAAAACTATAAAAATCAACGCAGGATGCTTGACTCGTCCTGCGTTTTTTAGTCCAAATACAGTCCTAATTTCTCAGGCGTTTAGCCATGCGCTAATTGGCCAAACAGGGTATAATTTAAGGGTGAACATGGTCATTTTTTGCACAAGGAACACACCCATGAGTCCCAATATCGAAGACATCATTAGCCGTGCAATGGACAACGGTGATTTTGACGATTTACCCGGCATGGGTAAACCGCTCAGCCTTCACGAAGATGCCCACAGTGATCCCACCTTACGGATGGCGCATCGTATTATGAAAGAACATGGCACCCCGCCCGCGTGGATTAGTCAACGCAAAGAAATTACCGAAAAACGCGATGCCGCGCTCGCTAAATTAGCTAAGGCATGGCAATGGCGGAGCACTGCTAATCTAGCTGAACATCCCAATGTTGACCAATATTGGCAACGGGTTCGCGCCGAAGTCACCACAACCCTAACGAAGCTCAACCAAGAAATTTTCAACTTCAATTTAAGCACCCACATTGGCAGTCAACATCTGCGCCCAATTGATATTGAGCACGAGATGCGCAAACTAACGGGTGGTTAATTGGCGCATCCATGCGCACAGTGCTACAGTTAAGAGAATACTTGGGTAAGCACTGTACCTAATGCTGTTTGAAAATGTCCTGATGAAGTCGGACTTTCTGTTGACAAGTGATTTGTAGAGAGATGGTGTGATGCTATTTGCTGAAAATTTACTGCGTGATAACGAAGAATTTCCCCGTCCTTTGCGCGTGGCCATCATCGGCACAGGCTTTGCCGAACGGGTCCAAATTCCGGGCTTTAAATTTCATCCAGCCACCACGATTGTCGCGATTTGCTCTCAACGAGAAGAACGTGCCAAAGCAACTGCTGAAAAACATGGAATTCCCGCCTACTACACTGACTATAAAAAAATGATTGAAACCGAGAAACCGGATTTGGTTAGTGTGGTCACGCCGCCTCATCTCCATCTCGAAATGACGCTGTGTGCCTTTGAAAACGGGGCGCATGTGCTCTGCGAAAAACCCTTGGCCATGAATTCATCTGAAGCCGAGCAAATGCTGGCCACCGCGGAAAAACATCAAAAAGTGCATGTTGTGAATCACGAATTCCGCTATCTACCGGCCCGTTTCTATCAAAAAGTTCTGCTCGATGAAGGTTATATCGGGACGCCACTTTATTTGGAGGGTACACAACTGAGCAGTTGGCGACTGGATCCCACCCTTCCGTGGACCTGGTGGAGTGATGCTAAAGCCGGTGGCGGTATGTGGGGTGCGCTTGGTTCGCATTATTTAGATACTTTCCGTTGGTGGACCGGTGCTGAGGTCAAAGAAATTAGTTGTACGTTGCATATTCCCTTTGCCACGCGCCCCGATGGCGACGGTAATCCGCGTGAAGTCACCGCCGATGAAGGCGCGAATGCTATGATTGAAATGAGCAATGGCGTCAAAGGTATTATCAATCTGCACAGTGCAACAGCAGGTGATATGCGTCGCTTGACCATTCATGGCACCGAAGGCGCATTGATTGTTCGCGATGAATTGCATCTCTTTGGCCGCAAGAAGGATGAAAAAGAAGCCAAGCCCATTGAAATTCCGCAACGTTACATGCCGCCTGCGTGGCAACCCGAAGATATTTTGCTACTCGGCGGTTTTGTACGCTTGATGGATTTGACAATTGAGAAAATTCTCAGCCGTAAACTAACCGCCGCCAACCTGCAACCCGCGAATTTTACAGATGGAATTGCCATTCAAAAAGCGCTTGATGCAGGCCGCGAATCGCACGCCAAAGGTCAACGGATTCAATTGGGGAATGCTTCGGCGACGTCGCAACAAGCACCCGCCACAGTCTAGGGCTAACGGCTAACATTCAATGGGTGAACAGGCCGATTCGCACCCGCCTACACTTCATTTCATTTAGGGACATAATAGGGCCACGGGAGACTGTGGTTATTGAAAATTACCCTTTTTACCACCCAGTATTCATCCTCATCTCAGCGAAAAGGAGCCTAGTTCCCCATGACGCTCGATGTTGAACAAATCAAGCAACGCACCAATGATAAAACCTATAAACGCGGCTTGGATATCTATCGCCAGCAAAATATTATTGATCCCGCTCTGCGTGGCGATATTTTGGAAGGCTACTATCAAGGTTCGGGCCTGAATCCCTACCATATTCAGGTTGAACTGGATGACGACGCGATTCGCTCAGCCACCTGCAATTGCGGCTATAAACGGGGGGATGATTGCAAGCATATTGTGGCGCTCCTGACTACCTATGTGATGGAACCGGATGTATTTGCCCAACAAGCCGAACGCGATGACCCACTTTTACATCTCAATAAAGACGAGTTGCTGAATCTGGTGCAACAAATGGTGCATCGGCATCCCGATTTGCAAGATATGATTGAAAATCCCGATGAAGCCAGTCAAGCTAACCAAGTCATCGATATAGAGCCCTACCGCCAACAATTCCATGAAGTGTTGCACCATGATGTGCGGAGCCGTTATGCCGCCGAAGCTGTTTATGATTTGCTGGAAACAGGGGAGCGTTGGGCCGAACAACTCAACTGGCGCAGTGCGGTGACGCTCTATCAAGCGATTTTAGGCGAAGCCATTCAACCCGATCATTATGCTTTTGATGATGAGGGCAAATTGGTGCGCGCCCTGAGTGAAGTCTTGGATGGCCTCACAACGCTTTTACCTTATCCGGCTTTGATGGAAGCGGATGAAATCCGCTACAGTATGCTCCAAACGCTATTTCGGGCTTATGTGTGGGAACAGAATACCCGTTGGGAAGATTTGAGCGAAAATGTGCCCGAAATCGTCCTGACCTTTGCAACTGATGATGACTTGGCTCAAATTCGTGAACAACTCAGCTTCTATAAAGATGAAAGTCTGGAAGAAGGTCATTTGCAAGTGGCCAGCCGCTATGGCAGTTTTTTGACTTATCTGGATGCTCAGCGGAAAGACCCGAAAAGTACACTCGCGCTGTTGCTTGACCAAGAATTGTATGCGCTGGCTTTCTATCGCAATTTGCTCCTAGAACTCATTCCATCCGCCACGGAAATTGCGCGGCAATATCTCGACGATGATGAGTTTCTGCAAGCAGTCATTATTCTTGATCAACAAGGCAAAACCGAAATAGCCTTACGTCTAGCTGAAAATCGACTGAAAAATCAGTTTGATGATGGTCTCGCGGGTTGGCTAATCCAGTATTATCGCGATAACGATGACTATACCCTCGCTTTACAACGCCAACGCCAACGCATGCTCCATAATCCGAGCCTCGGTAATTATTTACAACTCAAAGAAATTGCCCTGATTTTGGGTGAGTGGGCTGATATCGAACCGCGTATCCTGAAATGGCTGGTTGAACAAGATCAATATGAACGACTCACCGAAATTTATCTCGAAGAATATCGGTGGACTGAAGCGTGGGAAGCGCTCGCCAAGACGAATCTATCCGATTGGCGCTACCGTGAATTGTCATTTGAAGTCGCGGAACAATCCCGCTTTGCAGAACCTGCGAAAGCCGTTAAAGTTTATATGGAGCAGGCCAATACCCATATCTCAGCTAAGAAGCGTCATAATTACCAGATTGCCGCTGAATACCTTACGGAAGCGCGCAAGCTCTATACCCTTTTAAATCGTGTCGATGAATGGAATTTGGAGGTGGATGTTATTCGTTCTAAACACAAAAGATTGACCGCATTGCAGGAAGAGTTGACCAATGCCGGACTTTAATATGCCTTTTTACACTACGCAGTTGTGAAAAAAGGTGCAAAATTAGGTCAGGTGTCAACTAAACGCCACAGAAACTATTTTGTTACGAAGGAATGAAATTCATCATGAGCATTACCAAACAAGATGTATTGGAATATCATACCCTAGGGCGTCCGGGTAAAATTGAAGTCAAGGCGACCAAACCGCTCACGAGTCAGCGGCATCTATCTCTTGCTTATTCACCCGGTGTTGCGATTGCCGTTGAAGAACTCGACGCTGATCCGTCGACTGCTTATAAATACACAGCCAAAAGCAATTTGGTTGCAGTAGTTTCCAACGGTACCGCTATCTTAGGGCTAGGAAATCGCGGGGCTTTAGCTTCCAAACCAGTGATGGAAGGTAAAGGCGTTCTATTTAAGAGTTTTGCGGATATCGACGTTTTTGATATCGAAGTTGATTCAATGGATCCCGACGAAATCATTAATGTGGTCCGCGCCATTGCCCCCACCTTTGGCGGGATTAATCTTGAAGATATTAAGGCCCCCGAATGTTTTTATATTGAAGAAAAACTGAAGGAAATGTTGCCCATCCCCGTTTTCCATGATGATCAACACGGTACCGCTATTATTAGCGCCGCTGGGTTAATCAACAGTCTCAAGATTACGGGCAAGCGATTTGAAGATTTGAAAGTGGCAGTTTCTGGAGCCGGGGCCAGCGCAATGGCTTGTGCCAAACTCTATATTAGCCTTGGTGTTCGTCCTGAAAACGTCATCATGGTCGATAGCACGGGTGTGATTTATAAGGGTCGCACCGAACGCATGA
>JBNLCD010000305.1:0-6949 GCA_050303635.1 Anaerolineae bacterium | reverse complement strand
TGATATTTCTATTACCCCAAAAGTCAATAAAGATAGACATGAAAAACGTCTAGAATTTGGTGGGCTAATTTTTAATGCTTTGAAAAATACCAATAAGTATCACTTAATGATGATCGAAAATTTATTCAAAGTTTGGGCAAGATATACACCGCATGACGATGTTTAAAGAATATATCTTTAGAGTTCAGATAACGTAGATCGCAAGCAAAAAACTTGTCTTTGAATAATGTGGTCTAAGTATAAGATTTGGGTTTAGTACAGCTATAAAAACAATATCTTTTTCACTATTCTTCTTCTTCCTAGAAAAATCAATTTAGCAGAAAAAATTAGTCAATAATCCCATCAATTTTAGCATCCATTTGCTGGGGTTTTCCCTGTATAATAAAATCTATTGTTTCCCCCCATTTCAACTAGATTGGACTCTTTATGCTTGGCGAACTTATTGCGCTGGACTTGGAAACCACCGGGCTCGATCAGTATGCTGATGAAATTATTCAAATTGGGATTGTCCGCTTCAAAGAAGGTGAAGTTTTAGAGACGTACAATACCCTCATTGATCCCGGTATTCCTATTCCGCCACTAGTCACAAATTTGACGGGTATTACCAACGATGATGTCGAAGGCGCGCCTCAGATTGATGATGTTTTAGATGATGTCCGCGAATTTATTGGCAATGGTATTATTGTTGGCCACAATATCGAGTTCGATTTAGGCTTTCTCAGTCGTTATCGGGTCGCTACCCGTAATCGTTTCATTGATACCTATGAAATGGCTTCGGTTTTACTGCCAAATGCCGCACGCTATAATTTGAGCGCACTCACTGAACAACTCAATTTAGCTGATTTGGAAAACGCCCACGATGCGTTAGCCGATTCTGTGGCGTCAGCTAATCTCTATTGGGCCCTCTGGCAAAAACTAATTAATTTGCCCTATCAAACCATTCACGAAATTGTGCGCCTCATGGCCAATATTGATTGGGGTGCCAGTGAAGTATTCATGGAAGCCTATCGCATGTTGTCCGAAAGTGATGCGCCGGATGCACCCATGTCCACGGTTGAAGATCCTTTTGCCCCGCTCAGCGGTGAATGGAAATATCTACGCCCGAAAGCCGATATTTCCGCGATTGAAGCCGAAGAAATTGCGGCCATTATTGAAGATGGTGGCAAACTTGCCCAAGCAATTCCGGGTTATGAAAGCCGCCCTTCGCAAGTACAAATGCTCCGCGAGATTGTCGATAGCTTTAACAATGAGCATCATTTGATGGTCGAAGCACCCACCGGTACCGGCAAAAGCTTGGCTTACGCGCTCCCGGCGATTTATTGGGCGGTGGAAAACCGCGAACGAGTCTTAATTTCCACCGCAACCATTGCTTTGCAAGATCAGCTCATGAATAAAGATTTGCCGCTTTTGAAACAGGTACTTGATATCGATTTTGAAGCCGCTGTCGCCAAAGGTCGCGGTAATTATTTATGTCCGCGTCGACTTGAAGCCATTAAACGGCGTCAGCCCACGTCAGTCGATGAATTGCGCGTGGTGGCCAAGATTATGGTGTGGATGCTCGAAAATTCTACCGGAGATCGCAACTATATTAGTTTGCGCGGTAAGGCCGAAGATGTGGCATGGCGTCGCCTCTCTGCCGAAGATGAAGGCTGTACCCTGACCCGTTGTGCCGATCAAATGGGCGGAGCCTGTCCATTCTATAAAGCGCGCAAACACGCTGAAGCCGCGCATATCGTGGTGGTTAATCACTCGCTCCTACTTTCCGATGTCAGTATTGGTAATCGCGTTCTGCCTGAATATCGTTATTTGGTGGTCGACGAAGCCCATCATCTCGAAGAAGCCGCGACGAATGGTCTATCCATTCGCATCGACCGCAACGCCTTGCGTCGTCGTTTTGATGATTTAGGCGATACTAGCAAAGGTTTGTTGGGTAGTCTGCTCGGTGCACTTCACGGCAATATCGAGACCAAATATTATAAGCAAATGGAAGAATATATCCGCGTGGTGGTCAGTGCAATTACGCAAATGGCCCAACATGTAGAAAATTATTTTTCCGTGCTGTTGCAATGCTTTGTTGAAAGTGGTCAACATCGCCCCAATAGTTTCAATTCACAGATTCGCGTCACGGAGAAAATGCGTCAGACTGCATCATGGGGTGCCGTCGAACAAACGTGGCAACCCTTAAGTGAATTCTTCAAAGTGATTAGTCAGGCCATGGAAGAAATTGCACGCGGCACCGGCAGTTTTGATGATGCTGGCATCCCGAATTATGATGACCTGATGAGCAGTGTCCAAACCGCCGCCCGCTATTTCACGGAAACCTATCACTCGCTCAAACAATTTAATGTAGACCCTGAAGAAAACACCATTTATTGGTGCGAAATTGGCCAACACGCGAGTTGGTTAAGTATTCATGCCGCCCCGCTTCATGTCGGCCCATTAATCGAGCAATTCTTGTGGAGTCAAAAAGATAGTATTGTGCTGGCGAGTGCGACCATTCGCACCGCTGGAGCCTTTGACTATGTGCGTGAACGTCTTTATGCTGATCCCGCCGAAGTCTCTGAATTGACGGTTGAAACACCTTTTGATTATAAAGAATCGGCGCTTATTTTTGTGCCGACAGATATTCCAGAGCCCAATCAAAAACAACGCTATCAAGAAATGGTCGAACAGGGCATTATTGATTTAGCTTTGGCGTTGGATGGCCGTGTTTTAGGACTTTTCACGAGTTATAGCCAACTCAAAGAAACCTCCCAAGGTATTACCCATGCGCTGGCTCAACATGGCATTACCGTTTATGACCAAGCCAGCGGGAGCAGTCGCGATGCGTTGATTGAAGGGTTTAAGTCTTCATCCAAAGCAGTTTTGCTGGGGACCCGTTCATTCTGGGAGGGTGTCGATTTGCCGGGTGATGACTTGCAAGGCGTGGCGATTGCCCGTCTACCGTTCCAGGTACCATCAGACCCAATTTTCTCGGCGCGATCTGAGCAATTTGAAAACAGCTTTATGCAATATGCCGTGCCGGATGCGATCTTGCGTTTCCGCCAAGGTTTTGGCCGCCTCATTCGCCGCAAGACGGATAAAGGGGTGGTGGTCATCTTCGATAAGCGCGTTGTTTCCAAGCGTTATGGCCAGATGTTCCTTGATAGTTTGCCGGACAGCACGGTGCAACATGCTCCCTTGAGCCGGCTCTATGAATCCGCTCAGGATTGGGTCAATCGCTCTTAAAAGTTTAGTCAAATGAGCCCGCCTACTCTACTTCACTGAGACAGGCGGGTTTTCTGACTAGGGAAGTAATCATAGCAACCATAAATATAGCTACTTAGAACAATTTGTGTATTTTGTAAAGAAAGCCTCCCCACAGATAGTTTTTTACTGTTAAAATAGTGATAAGATCACAAAGTTGTTGTGTCTAGGAATTTAATGTAATTTTTGTAATACTCAACTTAATAAATATATTGACAAATCTAAACAAATTTTTGTTTTTGATTTAATTTTAGTTTGAAAGAATAGTCATGAATGGAAGTGTCGATAGATATGAATCTGTCGATAAGGGAGAAGGAAATCGATATGCAACAAGAATGTGTTTGCTGTGGCATAACATTTGACTTAATGAGCGAATTATTTGACCACATGAAGGAAGAACATACAGAAGCAGAGGTACTTAGCGCGCTTTCTCAACAAGATTCGCAAGGTGAAGCCCAGCACCAATATAGAGACTAATAGAGGTGTTTAGAAATACCCTAACCTGGGTACGCTTAGCGTCGTCTCATGTCAAATGATGATCTTCGTTTTCTCGCGTAATAGCTGTGCCAAATTCTAACTTTAACAACCCTCAAAATCAGAAATTTCTGATGAAGCGACCCACGGCTGAAAGTGCACCATAGACTGTAAGTATCTCTAGTTTATAATCTATTATACCTGCCTAAATAAGCAGGAACATAGTATTTTAGCCAAAACAAGACAACTGACAGCATCTCCCAAAAGATTAATGAATCTAGCACAAAAGTTTTAACGAATTGCTGATAAAAGTTGCGATTTTTGCGTTAGCATAGGATAATGTGAGCAATACATCCTTTTTGATTCCTTGCCTAAGGGTTATTTATGGCCACCATCACACTCAGAGCATATCTCGAAGAGCTTAGTACGCTCGTTGAGCAAGAAGCACTTGAAGAAGTTATTGGGCACTGTCGCCACATTTTACAATATTTCCCAAAAAATTTAGAAACTTACCGTTTATTGGGGAAAGCATTGCTGGAAAAAGCGCGCTATGATGAAGCGTCGCAAGTTTTCCCGCGCATCTTAAGTGCCGATCCAGCTGATTTCGTGGCGCATATTGGGTTAAGTACTATTTATGAAACTCAGGATGAGATACCCCGTGCGCTGTGGCATATTGAACGTGCTTTTGAACAGATGCCTAATCAAACTGCGATTGGTGATGAAATCCGTCGGCTCTATGAAATGATGGGCAAAGTGCCGCCCGACAAAATCAAAATGACACGTGGTGCGCTCGCTAAACAATATGCAACCAATGGCATGTATGACCAAGCACTTAGCGAGGTACGGCAGGCATTGCAAGATAATCCGCAACGGATTGATCTAAAAATACTCCTCGCTGAAATTCTCTGGCAAGCGAATTATCCGGTTGAAGCAGGGGAAACAGCCCTTGAAGTTCTGCAAGTGTTGCCGGATAGTTTGGCCGCTAATATTTTGATGGCCAAATTGTGGCTCGTGAGCCAACGTCCGGATGATGCCAAAGCCTTCCTGAAACATGTTGAAGACTTGGCTCCCTACGAAAGCCTCAAACTGATTTATCAGGCCAATAACCAGAAAACCGAAGTTCCAGATACCGCCTTTACCCTTAATCGTTTGGACTGGACCACTGCCGCCGCCGCCGGATTTGGCGAAGATGCTCCCGATTGGGTTGGCAAGATTAGCGATGTCTTCCAAATGACGGATACCAATGCGGTGACAGGTGCCGAAAGTTTTGGTGATACGACTTCACCAATGACCGCCGTTAGTGCGGCAGATGATGACCGACCCTCCCCATTCGCGGCAGATGAAATTCCGGATTGGGTCAGCGGCACAGGTCCTTTAGGTAGCGAAAGTATTAGCGCAACGCCATCCGTCTCCGAAGAATTACCTGACTGGTTTGCTGAAGGGGCCGATTTTGGTGGGAAACCCCAAACTGGTGAACTTTCAGCTCCTGAAGAGTGGTTTACGGAGATGAGCAACAAAGTCAGTCAAACTGGTTCGCTGGATGAAACAAAGCTCGATGAAGCGCAAGCTTCTAGCGGATTTACGGGTGTGCTCGACGAAGCAAGCGAGGACGGAGGCGCTGATGATTTGGATAGTTTGCGTGCCGCCGCCGCCGCTCCTTCTCAAGCAGAAATTGATGCCCTGATTGCCGCCGCACGTGGTGAAAGTCCATTTGGCGAAGAAGAAGCGGAAGAACCACCACCGCCCAACTGGTTAGACTCAACGCCTGCTGAACCAGATTGGGGAGCTGAAGAGCTGGACAGCGCCGATGACTTTGTGCCCGATTGGTTTTCTTCAGAAGGTGGCGATGAAGGTTTAGAAACAATCCTTGATGAAAATGACGAAGAAGCTGAAGTCAACTTATTTGGGGATACTGACCTTAACGATGATGATGAATTTGCCACCTTATTCGGTGAAGCGGAAGAATCCGGCGATAATTTGGCCGCGATGTTTGATACAGACAATGAAACCTTCGATCAGGGGATATTTGATGAACCTGAAACAGAAGATGCTGAACCCCTCAATTTAGAATCATCAGAAGATGCTTTAGAAAGCATGTTTGGCGATATGACACCTGAATCTAGCAATGAAGGTTTTGCCAGCATGTTTGGTGAAGGTGATTTAGATAATGAACCGAGTCTTTTCGCCGGCGATGGTGAAGAAGAACTTGATACAATCTTTGGTAGTGAAGTTGAGGGCTTAGATACAAGCTGGTTAAGTAGTGGTGACGATACGAGCGCTGACGAAGAAGAAGCTGATCTCGATAGCCTCTTTGGTGAAGAAGTTGATGTTGATACGAGCTTCTTAACCGCGACAGGCTTTGCGGAAGAATCATCCACCAGCGCTGAGGAAGATGAATTTGATCTCTTTGGCGAAGAAGCCGAACTAGATGAAATGCCGCCCTTGTCCTTCGCCACTGAAGATCGTGAAGATGATGCCGGCGATTTGGCAGGTATTTTTGGCGAGGAAACCGAAGGCCTTGATACCAGTTGGCTAGCGGACAGTGCAGGCTCTGGCGACGACTGGTCCGAAGATGAAGACGAAGAAGAAGCGGACCTCGATAGTCTCTTTGGTGAAGAAGTTGCCGTCGATACCAGTTTCTTAAATGCAACGGGCTTCAATGCTCCATCGGATGGTGATGACGGTCTTGATGAAGCTGACTTTGACCTATTTGCTGAAGAAAGCGAGTCCGAAGAATCAGATCTCGCCAGCGTATTTGGCACTGAATCTGGAGGTTTAGATACCTCGTGGCTAGCTGAAGAAGAAGGTATTGGCGAAGAAGAAGCCGATCTAGATAGTCTCTTCGGTGAAGAAGTTGAAGCCGATACCAGTTTCTTAGATGCGACAGGGTTTAACGCGCAACCCGAAACATCTGATGATTCTGAATTTATTGATTTTGCTGAGGCGGAAGAAGAATCGGAAGAATTTGATGCGCTCTTTGCCGATGAAGTCGGAATCAATACAGGTTTCTTGAAATCAACGGGCTTTGACGATGAAGATGTTGCCGAAGATGATTTCGAAGCGGATCTCGATGAAGCTTTAGGATCTGATGCTGAAAATGTGATGGGCACTAGTTGGTTAGCCGATAGTGCCGGTCAAGAATCATTTGATTTGGCGGGCGATGAAGATGAAGACTTTGAAACGCTCTTCAGCACAGAAATGGAACCCGCTGACTCAAACGAAGATTGGC
>JBNLCD010000304.1:0-6950 GCA_050303635.1 Anaerolineae bacterium | reverse complement strand
CAAAAAGCTTTTAGATATAGAAGCAAAAAAGCTACCTTCTGCTCGTCTAGTTGTCGCCAGAAACATTATCGTGAAACTAAGAAAATGGCAAAACGTAAGGGGAAAAAAGTGGTTCCGGCTTGATATAGACTCAAAAGTCGCGCAAAAAACGTTACGGTTTTACTAGCAAATCAGTAACAACACGTATTATCATGAATGTAACAAATTTGACGTCGAAACATGAAAACACCCCAAATAGAGGTTCTTCTGTGTTTATCAAAGCTAATCATATTCATTTCGATGTAATTTAGAGCGATTTCACTGATAAGAACCACTCAACTGATTTTTCCATACCTTCGTTAAAGTTAACTTGGGCACAACTGTTAAAATCCCAATCTTTTTGAGCGGCATCAATAGAATAGTTTTGATCGCGGCACATAATATAGACCGCGTGCCGGGTAAGCAACGGTCGGCTCGAAATACGAAATAACTTGTAGCCGCTTTCCATTAGGGTGGCGGCCAGAAATGCAATTTTCGCGGGGATATTTATCCGAGGATGAGGTTTATTTAACATCTCGGCGAAGAGATTAACATATTCACGCCATGAAATAGAGATGTCATCTCGTATATTATAGGCTTTACCAACCGTTCTTGGTGAGTTTGTCGCAGAAATGATATGATGGACTACATTGTCAATATATATCAATCCTGCGTGGGTGTGGCCGCCATTCGCCACAGCCATTGATCCTGAAAGAAGCAAATTTCCTATTTCGAGTGTGAAATCTTTACCTCTTGGGCCATAAATGCTAACTGGCCGGATAATGGTAGTCGGTAATCCCATTTCATTACTGAATTTCCAGACAACTTGCTCTCCCATGATTTTAGATCGATTGTAGGGAAGGCCTATATCAACCAAATCATGAGTTTCATCACAAGCAACATCTGGATAGCCATAAACATCTGTGGTACTGACATGTAAGAAACGTTCTAGTATAGGAACATTTCGCGCGACACTGAGTAAATTGCGTACGCCAACAACATTGGTCTGATAAAACGTATCCCAGGATGCCCAATCTGTCGATGCGCCTGCACAATGATAAATATGGGTACAATCTTGGGTCGGTTTGATTAAGCTATCATAATCGGTAATATCGCCCTGAAAGACTTGGACATTATAGTTTTCTAAATGTCCAAGTTTAGATTTATCTCGCACTAAAACACGGACTTCGTAATTTTGATCACATAATATTTGTGCTAATCGTCCACCAACAAATCCCGTTACGCCAGTTACAAGGACTGCCATTCAATTCCTCATCATCAGCTTTAACTTCTACCCGAAAAATAATAATTATGGCCAGCGGGAGGCCATAATACAAAAAGCCAGCATCCTTGCTGGCTTTTATCATATGCAACTATAAACAATCACACATTCTGTATGCTATTTAGCCAAACGCCAATAGGGACCACTGATATTTTCAAAATCAGGATGTTCCACTAACTTAGCAAAGATTGGATCCGGCGGGCATCGGCGCAATAAGTTAAAGGCGCTGTATAGCGTTGTTATATGCACCGCTTTTTGTGGAGATAGTGAGGCTAATTCAGGAATAAGGCGACGTAGAATTTCTTCAATCGACATATTTTCATAACTAGGCCACAATGCATCCAAGCCCTCTAAATCATCGACACCAAAATTCATCAGTTCGTCGTAATCAGCACCGATAGAGCGCCGTTCCTTCTCAAAGCGTAATTTCTTGCCATCCGGAATTGCTAGATGAATCCATTCTGTCCGTGGACGGGGGCGGTTGGCAAAATCGACAATGAGTTTACGTGGATCCTCAGTATCACGTCTTAAGGTGATATACGCACCGACTGGCAACATATAACGTTGATAGAATTCTTCAAAACCATATACATAACCATGCTCGCGAACAACCCAACCAGCGACTTCATCACCGCTTTGCGCATCAACCATCGTAATTTGGATACGCGTGGTTTCATAAGCAGTGGGGAAGAGATATTGCAAACGGGCAGAAAGTGGTAATGTCCCGGTGCGGCGATACGGATAAGTCAAGGTTAAGGTGACTTCGTCTTCGTCATCGTCTTCTAATTCGATAGGTGATAATTCATCATCAATGCTGATAAGCAAATTTCGCATTTCATCATCTAGCATACTTGCATCATAGGGCAATGGGTTGTATTGGAGTTGCAACGGTACCTTATGAACTTGTTCAGGTTCCATACGTTGCAAATACCAAGCCACGACACCAGCCGCACCAACTTCATCAAACCGTTGGTCTTTTTGCATAGCGTAATCTAATGAGAAGATTTGCAAATGATGATTAACTTCCTGCGACATTCCGATTTCAGCAAATATCGCATCGGTACTCATGGGGCCGCCACCATTCATATCTAGAACGGCTTCAGCCAAATGAAGGTGTGCGATATTAATATCCACCAGGAGTGATTGCAAGAACCAACGTCCGGCCAGATAAACCACATCGTCATCTTCATCAAAACGGCTCTTGATCTTGCGTGCAATCGCGCGTCCGTACCGTTTTAAAATGATACTGGGATCAATTTCTTCTTGCACAGCTTCCTTAACATCAACATTCAATGCATGTTCAGCTAAGTTACAGGCAAATTCTTTAACGGTTCCATCATCAAACTTCACATTGATAACATCAAACTCGCCATATTCAGCATTATTGCCCGGACGAGTATCAATTATTTCACCGGATTCATAGCCAAAGCTCGGAAAGCTAATGACTTGCCCGACTTCATAACTATGTTTGGGCTGAAAAATTGCACCGGATTTGAGCTGTTTCTTGATGCGGGAGTTTTCTTGCTTAATGCGAGAGTTAATCAGTTCATAGGTGATATCACGGAGGCTGAGGGGTTCTTCAGTTTCGAGGAAAAGATTGTAGAGATAATCTAAGTCCTCATCAGTTACTTTAAAATCCTCAACCCAATACGCTTTCTCGCTCACTGGATTGGGTAAATTCGTTTGTGCTGTCATGCTCGACCCTCGACCTTCAAATGCTAATTGTCCTTTATGATAGGCGAATCACCCGCTTATTATAGCGATGTTCAAATTTAAATCGCAAGCCTTTATCATATAATGAATATTTGGAGGACAAATCTATGGCAAAATATTGGTCGCAAACTTGTGACCGTTGTGGACAAAATTATGCAAGTCGCCAGTGCAAGTTAATCTGCGAGAACTGTGGCGCACAGCTAGATTGCTCCGATCTGTTTATTGATTGGAAGCAAGTTCAGGTGAAGCAGAAAAACAAAGAAAAACGCCCAAAACATCATTTAAAGGATGATTAAGAAATATGCCAAGTTTTACGATTCCCCCGCTAACCAATCGCTATATTTTGATGATGATTGGCTACGGATTGATTTTATTGATGTGGTTAACTCTCGAAGAAAATACCGTTTGGGTAGCTTCAATTTTAGGTATGGGTTTAGCTTATGGATTAATCTGGTTGGTGATGCGTGGACAATGGGGAGGACAAACTTTTGCTCCGAAACTCTGGTTAAGCGGTGGCGTTTTGCTGGGTATTGTTGGTGGATTGGCGTCAGTTTTTATGACAACAGTCCTTATGTTTATGAAAAATGCGCAACATTCACATGCCAGTGTTGATTTTCCCAGTGAAGTGGTAACCGGCATTTGGTCTCTAACACCTTACTGGATTTTTGCTGGATTGATCTTTAATACTGCGGTTGTCCTGTTTGTCTTAGCAATCTATGATGCTACAAAGATCCAGCCCAAACGCCAACTCGCCGATGAGGTTGAAGAATGGCTAGCTTATGCGAATGAGTAAATAAAAATGGCGGAACCTAATCGCTCCGCCATTTACGTTTTCAATTTAGGTCAAACTTAATTACATTGCTGACCAAACATCAATCTTAGCTACCGTCCGACGGATAACTTCATCGGTGAATTCTGTCATGGTTGCTGAACCACCAATATCAGCGGTACGGAAACCATCATGAACAGCTTCAAGGGTGGCTTCGCGAATCGCACGCGCGGCACGATGGGCATTCTCATCTTCAATATAGCTGAGTAGAGCCGCACCCGCCAAAATCATGGCCATCGGATTAGCAACATTCTTACCCATTAAGGATGGAGCCGTGCCGTGTGGTGCTTCAGCCATAACAACTTTATGGTTAAAATCATCATCCAAACTGATAACCAATGATTCGGCACCCGCGATACTCCCGAACATCTTGATAACCAAGTCCGAAAGCGCATCCCCATCCCGATTAAGCGTTGGAATGACCAAGGGTTCACCGGTGGTTTCGAGCAAGAGTGCGTAGGTAGCATCAATGAGTTGGGGATCATAACGTACAGCCGGATGACGCTTAGAAGCCAAATCCATTTCCTCTTTCAACATACCTTCATAGGTCGGGCTGACAGTATATTTTGGACCACCAAAAACCTTGGCATTATTACGTTGAGCCAAACGGAACGCAAATTCTGAAACAATCCGACAGGTCCGGCGGCTAATATGGCGTTTTTGGTAGGCAACTTCATCAAGACCTTCGCCTTCACGCCATTCTTCAGCCCCATAACTGCCATCGACAGCCATGCGGACCACGGAAATTGGTGAGTAAACACCCGCCGTTGGCCGAACTTTAGGAATGCGGCGTCCGGTGCGCAAAATAACTTGAGCATCAACCAATTTGCGCAAGAGGGCGTTCGGACTCCCGACATCATCTGGATCACCCGGGGTAATGGTAGCGGCTTTGAGTGCCTAGCCAGTTTGTTTAATCGCTTCAGCGGCTTCATGTACAACTTCATTTTTACTATCACGACGTGCTTCAAGAGATAAGTCATACTTTTTAAAGTTGACCGGGGTACGGGTAACGCTGGGATCCATGACCCGTAAAGCTTCTTCAAGTAGTTCCTGACCTGTTTCATCACCTTCTAAGACAATAATGGTTGGTGTATCCACGCGGTGCTTCATCCTTTCCTGATTATGCAGGATTGTTGTTGTCATAATTGTTTTAATTGAGCGCATGAAAATTAGCAAAAAACTGCTGATAAATCTAGGTCAGACTTTATGTCCTTAACAATTCTTGAGGTTATTATTCATATTTTTTATAGTTTTCCCTAAAATTCGTCATGTCCTCAGTTGTGACACGTTTAGACTCAATGCTACAATAACATCCGATTACTCAAGCTTATGAAATGAGATAGATGGAAATGCGCTGGAAAACATGGCTAGTAATTATCCTTGCCTGGTTCGTATGGGCGGGTGCCTTGCGCATTTCCCGAACTACCTTTGAACGTCTCCCCCAACTTGAGGATGAGGTCGCCTACACATATCAAGCCAAGATCTTCGCGGGGGGGGGATATTGTCATTGCTACACCCGAACCTCGACGTGCATTTTGGCAACCTTTTTTGATTGACCACGATGACCAACGATTTGGCAAATATCCGCCTGGGTGGCCACTATGGTTAGCGCTCGGCTATCTACTGAACTTTCCGGCAATCATTAATGCTTGGTTCGCGATGTTGACCATTGCGATCACATATCGTTTCGGACGCGAAATATATAGCGAAGAAGCCGGGCTTATTGCGGCAATTTTATTAGCGGCCAGTCCAATTGCGATATTGCAAAATGCGACCCTCATGGCCCATACTTCTGCGTTATTTTTTACAATGTTGGTTTTGTATAGTATCTGGCGTCTCGAACAGCAATTTCATCAGATTCTGTGGGGCTTGGTAGCAGGTTTAGCAATAGGTATGCTTTTTGCGATTCGCCCCACAAATGCTGTAACTATAGGATTACCGCTGGTCCTATATAGTCTAGGACGTTTGTTATGGAGTTTATGGCCTCAATCTCAGCAGACTAAGCCACCTACCGAAACTGAAGATATCTGGTGGCTACGGGTTTTATGGCTGTGGGTGCCCATTTTATCGGTCGGTGCGCTTGCTTTCTGGCTCATGAATGCTTATACCACATGGAATAAACTATATTTAATCATCACAATTTTGGGGATGTTGGTCAGTGCTCTAGTCTATACAGTTTTCGAAGATAAAACGCGTGTTAACCCGACATTGCCTCAAAAGTTTTTCCCAACACTTTATCCCCTACTTGCTGTAATGGTTGGATTTATCCTTTTAGGTGCACTTTACCCAGCGTTTAATTATGCGGCAACAGGCAACCCCACGGATAATCTGTATACATACATTTGGGAATATGACACGCTTGGCATTGGGAATGGACATGGTTATCCACGGCGGATGTCCGTCACGACACCGATTCCAGATGGCGGTAAAATTGGTCTAATCCGTTATCACACATGGGATCAAGCTAAAATAAATTTACAAGATGACATGACGTGCTATAGTCGCGATTTGTTTGGCTGGGTGATGCAACCAGATAATCCACCGCAATCTATCCCCACAGATAGTCCCACCGCCCAGCAACAATGTGCCGTAGATCGCGCTGGCTATAGCTGGATTTTGTTACCATTGGGATTTATTTTTGGATGGCGGCGACGCTGGACTTATATATTAGGTTTTGCGGCATTAAGTATTGTTGGCATTACGTTAGTTTATTGGATCGGGGCGGCAGTTTATAGCGCCCGCTATTATTATGAAGCAACAGGTATTTTCGCTTTAATTTCAGCCGTAGGCATTGCCGGTATGATTCACCAATTGAAACGCTGGAATCTTGAAGTTGTCATCTACACCATTGTGGGATTGGTGGCTTTGCAATCTGCCTTTGGGTATGCACCGCATCGCTTGCGCCCTATTGAGACAAGATACACTGAAAATATGCGCCGCCAAATTGCTGATTTTGAGACGTTAGCCATCGATCATAACCAACCAGTCGTTATCATTGCTTATGGTGATATTCATTGGCGAGATATCAACTACTTCATGGTGCAAACGAGTCCTTATCTGGATAGTCAAATTATCTTGGCCCGTGACCCTGAACGCAAACTATTCCTC
>JBNLCD010000303.1:0-6966 GCA_050303635.1 Anaerolineae bacterium | reverse complement strand
CAAAGTACGCTCATGTGGTTTGCTAAAATAATCGGAATCTGTGGTCACGGACGGGATGTATCCCGTCCCTACACAAGCCTGTTAACCAGTCGATTCATGTAGGGACAGCATATATGCTGTCCGCTTGCATCGATATCCCCATCAATTTTCCAAAGACCATTAGTCCCTTGCCTTGCATCCAGCGATCACTATTATTGGTGAGACGAACCAGTATTCTAACGCAAAAACAAGGCGCGTAACGCCCGTTTTTGACCTTTCAGCAACATATATTAAGTGAAATGGCGTACTTCCGCCAGACCTCACTCCTGTTCAACGATTTGCCCACCACCCGCTTCTAAGCTTGGTTCAACGGTCGCCATGGGCATCGGTACGGGACTGGCAAACAGTGAAACTTTCACATTATCTTCTGCCTCAGCTTCCGCCACCTGCACCGACCAAACTTGAACTTTGGCTTCCGACGTGCTATCCGCATCAACCGGCGTATTGGTCACACTGGGTACATTACCGAACGTTTGCACGGAAGCATGGGCTGAGGAGGTCAATTCTACAAAGCCGACAGTCAAGGCGACAATAGTCAATACCACCGACCCATATAACAGGGTTTGGCGCATCAACCGTTTCCAGCGAAATCGGGTTTGTGTTTCTTCAAAAATATTGGGTAAAAGGGAAGCCAATTGACCATCCAAAGGCGACCCTATGAGAGGCATTTCATTTTTGAGTTGGAAGCGTACTTCGCTCAAACTGTCATAGTCACGTTGCCAGCGTGGGGATGACGCTATTTTTTGGGCAACTTCGCGGCGTTTCTTGGGCGAAAGTGTGCCGTCTAGATAGGCTAAAAGGGTGTCTCGATTATTCAACGTGTTAACCCTATATATTCTGACGTTAGGATCAATCATATCTCAAATTGAAGATGTAGACTGACTAAATCTCATTTTTGGCGGACAGAATTATAGCTGTCCCTGTTGATATCTATGTATTTTTCTACCCCCTCCGGCCTACGGCCACCTCCCCCGAACACAGGGGAGGCTGGAACACTCTGGGTTTGTTCTCCTCCTGTATGGGGGAGATGTCGCGTTAGCGACAGAGGGGGTTAAATTTCTACAATTTCAAAATTCTCTAAGCGTGTCCCAAAACTTGCTCTAATAACGTAATATCATCTTCGCGGAAAACCTCACGCAAGGCAGAATGCGCTAAACGAATGCGCGATTCAGCCGTCTTGGGTGGAATATTCAGAATATCCCCCATTTCACGATAGGTCAAACCCTGCCCATACCGCAACGCGACCGATTCACGGAGGCGCGGGGTCAATTTTTGCAGAGCCTCGCCTAACATGCGATTGGCATCTTGGCGTAAGCTGGTCAGCTCAGGATTTTCACTGGACGGACCACTTGGTTCTATCCCATAGGCCAATAAATCGCCTAGGGCCACAGTTGGCAAAATCTTGCGACGGCGTGCATTCCGGCATCGACTAACCGTTATCGTATACAACCAGGTGCGAAAAGCGCCACGTTCTGCATCATATTGATGCAAACTGCGAAAGACATAGACGAACACCTCCTGCACCACATCTTCCGCGTCTTGTCGATGCAACAAAATACTATAGGCCAACCGATAGACACTGCTGGCATAGAGTTGATAGAGCTCCGTGCAAGCATGTTGGTCGCCGCGTAGACTTTGCGCTAAAAGCGTCTCAAATTCGTGTTCGTTTAGTTGTGTATCCATAATTTCTTATACACACCGATTATACTAAGTGCTCAGTTTTGCTCAAAATTTGTTTGAATTTGGTAATTATAGCCTGTTTTGCCCAACACCAAGCCGATTTCTGCTCATGTGATTGGCTTGCATTAAAGCAGTGCCTCGCCGAAATGTCAAGTTCAGTCGGCCAGAGTCGTGGAGTCGTTGGGTGTCTATAGATTTTAGTGTCAGGTTTGGGATGATTTGGGTCGCCTGAATTATCCGCTGATTCCGCATATGGTCGTTTTTTATCTTTATTAAATGGTCAGGAACACGGTAGGCTGAAGCCATACCGCTATGACCAAAAATAAGCATGCTAAAGCAAGCTGGGCTTTCACTTTTAAGTGAGTGTACGCTATAAAACAAAAACCCCTCGCTGAGCAAGGGGTCGAAATTATGCAATGAGCGTGAGTTTAGCCCGTGACCTTCCGCACAATAGCCCGTCCGATAAACCGAACTTTTTCACCCAGGGGGAAGCGCGCCAAATTCGCTTTCACCACGCCCTGTGTATAACGCGTACGCTTGGAATAATCGACGCGGACATCGACAATCACCGGTTGATTTTGGGTCGAAAGTTTGAAGGCTTCCGTAATACCTGCTGAAATTTCGTCATTATTGGTAATGGAAACATAGGCCGCCCCTGTCGCTTGGGCAATACCTTCGAGCTTCATGTTACCGAGAATGGTGCACGTCTTACGGTTATAGGGAATAGATTGGCCCTGCGCAATTTGCGAGAGTTCACCGTCATAGAATACAAAATAGACGACACCGAGATTTTCCACGGACGCGGTCAAGGTTTCCAGACCTGTCATGTAAAACGCGCCATCACCGACAATACCGATCACCTGAGTATCAGGATTGGCGAGTTTCGCCCCAATCGCCGCCGGTACACAATAACCCATGCAATTGAAATCTGACGGGGTGATGAGGTGTTTCGATTTATAGATGGGGAAAAGTTCGGCGGTCAAGAACGTATGATTGCCATCATCAATGACCGTAATGACATCGTCATCGGCTTGTTTGCGCAATTCCTCAAAGAATAAGAATGGATTCACGCGATCATTGACATGTTCACGCCATTCATCTTGATACGCTTTTTTGTCAGTGGCGATTTGTTGCTTGAGCGCATCCGCATCCCGGCGATTCACAAAGCTGATTTTCTGTAATTCATCGAGAAGACACCGCACCGCCATATTCGCATCACCTTCAATCGTGACTTTGGCGGGGTAGTTCTTATTGAAAACGTGGGGGTTAATATCAATATGAATCAGATTTTCCGGAACTTGCATCCCAAAACTACCTGTGGGAATTTCGCTGAAACGCGTACCAATCGCCACGAGACAATCACAATCTGCAAAGGCATTTTCGCCCGCTGGTACTGAATATGCCCCGAAACCCATGCCGACATGTTGCGGATGATTGGCGGGGAATACACTTAAGCCTTGTAAAGTTGTGGCGACGGGCGCATTGAGCAATTCCGCAAGTTTGATCAGCGGTTCAGTGGCATTGCGTGCCCCCCAGCCTACAAATAAGCCGATTTTGTCGGAATTTTGTAGGAGCGTAACCGCATCCTTGACATCTTTAATTTCGGGCGGTTCCGCCACCGGCAACGGATTATAGGGTGGCAACGTTTTGACATCACCTCGAAACAGTTGGATTTCAACGGGGACTTCGACGAAAACGGGGCCGGGTTCGTCACTGGTCGCAATCTTATAGGCCTCAAAAATTGTTGACACGATCTCATCATGGCGTTCAATTAAAAAGGTCTTTTTGGTTAATGCTTCCAATGCCGCATGTTGATCCCACTGATGCAATTGGAAGGAACGGTCCGAATCGCGTCGCGTACCACCGGCAATGACCAGCATGGGGACGCCGTCTAAGAACGCCTCGCCAATCCCGCTCATGGCATGTGTCACGCCAGCGGCAGGCACAATCACCAGTGTACCGATATCATCCGATGTGCGGCTAATACCATCAGCCATAAAAGCTCCCCCGCCTTCATGGGTCACCAGAATCGGTCGAATCTTAGCGGATTTATTGAGTTCATCATAAAGTTCGGTATTATGTACACCCGGAATACCAAATGTATGTTTAATGGGAAGTTGTTCAAGCGCATATGTGACAAGCCACGCACCAGTTTTTTGCATGAGTAAATTCTCCTAAAAAAAATAAAAAATTTAGTGTCCCAAACATTGGAATTTGGGGGTCCTAATTCTGCATCATTATCCCAAGTATAACGCGGAAAACTCGCCCTGCCGAAATTTGTTCCCTTGGTTTAAAGCGGCTTTCTGAAGTTTTTAGAATGAGCAATGATTATGATCTGGCTTCAAAAGGGACAAAGGTCCATTTTGAAAAAATTTGATCTTTTCTTAAATTAGGTTAAAAAAACATTTGACAACTCAACGAAACGCTACTATACTTGCCTCCGCTGGCTGTCTGAAAGGATAGTTGGCCAAATCTATTTTAGGAAGGGGTGCGCCTTCGCGCATTGAGCTTTTTGTTTATTTACACTATCTCTCAAAACGCTAAAACACCCATAGACTTTAACAACAGTACTTCTGCATAGGGCAGGGCACTGTTTTTTTTGCGTTGCGTACATGACAACTGGTGCGCAGGGTAGCTTATCACCCGAAAGTTTGATTACCGGGTAGTTAAACACAGTTGCCAACAATCTATCGTCCGATTAGTTTTTTATTAAGCCCGAGGGGGATTTGTAACCTATGGATTCTATGTCCGACATGACTAACGTTGCTGATATGGATTTTGCCGCAATGTTGGAAGAAACGTTCCGCGATAAGCCGTTGGAACGTGGTGATTTGGTCACTGGTACTATTTTGATGAAAGATCAACATGGTTTGTTGGTCGATATTGGCATGAAAAACGACGGTTTGGTGACAAAGAACGATCTCGAACGTCTCCAAAACGGTGCGGATTTTGAACTCGGTCAAGAAGTTACCGTTATGATTACCCGTTTGGAAGATTCCAACGGCAATTTGGTAGTTTCTGTATCACAAGCGTTGCAAGTTGAAGATTGGCTCAACGCCGAAAAATTGATGGAAGACAGCGAAGCTTGGGAAGGTATCGTCGCCGAAGCTAACCGTGGTGGTTTGATTGTACCGTTCGGTAACTTGCGCGGCTTTGTTCCGGCCAGTCATGTAATTGACTTGCCGCGTGGCCTCTCTGAAGATGAACGCCAAATGAAGCTCAAGAGCTTGGTTGGCAACCCCATCATGGTGAAGATTATTGAAGTGAACCGCAAGCGTCGTCGTTTGGTTCTCAGCCAACGTGAAGCCATGCGTGAACAACGTGCTGAACTCAAGGAGAAATTCCTCGAAGAACTCAGCGAAGGCGAAGTTCGCCAAGGTGTGGTCTCCGGTCTCCGCGACTTCGGTGCATTCGTTGACCTCGGCGGAGCTGACGGTCTCATCCACATCAGTGAATTGGCCTGGCACCGTGTTCACCACCCGCGTGAAGTTGTCAATGTTGGCGACAAGGTCGAAGTTTATATCTTGAGCTTGGACGAAGAAGGCAAGCGCATTGGTTTGTCCCTCAAGCGTCTCCAACAAAATCCGTGGGCTCAAGTTGATGAACTCTACCATATTGGTCAATTGGTTCTCGGTGAAGTTACCCGTGTCGCTCAATTCGGTATTTTCATCCGTCTTGAACCGGGCATCGAAGCCTTATTGCACAGTAGCCAAATTGGCAACGTCGGCAATATCAACTTGGAAGAATATGTGGCACCCGGCCAAAACCTACTCTTACGCATTATCAGTATCGAAGCTGACCGTCAACGCTTAGGCTTAAGCTTGAAGGAAGTTGCCGACGCTGAACGCGAAAATTATGCAGTTGAAAACGATCTCGATCCTATCAATTTGACTGTCGACTTACCAGAAGTTGAAGAAGAACCCGTTGAAGCTGAAGTTGAAGTTGAGGCTTCAGATGACAACGACGATGTGGTAGAATCAGAAGTTGAAGAAGCGGCTGTTTAAGCCTCTATCCCCACTTTCAGGTGTGGGAAATCCCAAAACGAAAGGGGGTGAGATTCCCAGATGTCGTATGTAAAATTACGCCCCGGTGAATCGCAAGAACAACTGTTAAAGCGTTTTCGTAAAGGCATTGCCAAAGATGGTTTGTTGAGTACAGTCCGTCGCAAGCGTTGGCACGTGTCCAAGAGCGAGTTGAACCGCATTCAAAAGAAGAAGGCGGTGCGGCGTGCACGTCGCAAACTACGCAAAATGAATCGCTAATTTGCGTTAAACCGAACATTCAAAGCGTGGTCCTGATTAGGGCCGCGCTTTTTTTGTTATTATTTTTTCCACATAAGGCTAGACAAGCTTTATTGGGACAACGGTAGGATTCCTACATGTATAACGGTGGCATACACAGATGTCACCCTACCCTACCAGCGATGTTGTGAGTCTGTTATACCGAGTAAAAATTGCGGTTCAGTATCAACATTTCTTATATCTTGTATG
Source organism: Anaerolineae bacterium (assembly GCA_050303635.1). Taxonomy (GTDB): domain Bacteria; phylum Chloroflexota; class Anaerolineae; order Aggregatilineales; family J027; genus JAKEEQ01. The sequence goes on along the minus strand of JBNLCD010000303.1, from coordinate 757 downwards.
TACCTAGTGGATGCTCAAGGATGCACGTTCAATGGGCCACTGGTAGGGAAAAATCTATGTATTTTCCCGTTAGTCTTGATAATCAAGGCTTATCTGATGCATAACTCAGCCGCGCCCGATTCCTTAATGCGTTCGAACGTGACTCCTCGGGCGAAACACCACCACAAATGTACCATTTGAGACATAGAGTTTACGCTGGTAATACGTTACGCTACGTTTTTGGTGTATTGGGAGTAAAAACTAATGGACAAGTCTGGTCAGAATTCATTATACGAGTTAATTGATACGATGATTGAGAGTCTGATAAAAAAGTTTTTTGCCAATGAAATTTCGCTAGAAACAGCGATAAGGGTTGCGCAACAACGCATTCTTGTTGCCCAGAAAATTGATAAGCGCTTATCTGGAAAAATTTATAATGTCATTGGTATGTTTTACTTTGAAGATAGCAATTATGATGCATCGCTTTTAAATATCAAATTGGCCGCGCATGAATTTGAGCAAGCTAATCATGTGGAAGGGGTCGCTTCCAGCACGAATAATATTGGCGAGATTCACCGCATGCGTCTGAACTACCCAGAGGCATTGACCTACTATCAAACAGCGCGTGAACTTGCCCATAAAAATGATTTGGCAACCCAATATGCTTATAGTTTAGCCAATGAAGCCTATGTTTATTTTGAGATGGGTGAGTGGAAAAAAGCTTATCAAACCTATCAGAAGTGTTTAAATTTTGCGCTGGAACGTCCTGCCGCGTGGG
>JBNLCD010000302.1:0-6992 GCA_050303635.1 Anaerolineae bacterium | reverse complement strand
AATAATGCCCTCTTGGAGACCATCGGCCATCACAAAGATCGTCAACGATAGTCCAATTGCCAGACCAATAACCAAGACCGGAATCAACGTTTCGATCACATGATTGCGGATATTGCGCCACGCGAGTTGTATATCATATCTCATGCAGACACCGCCTCTTGAATCTGGATTTGTTGATTCGTCAGGCTCGCAATAATGGAGAACCGTTTATCTAGGGCGGGGTCATGGCTGGCCACAATCAAAATACCGCCCTGTGCCTGACACACAGTTTGCACCACATCCATAGTTTTTTCGGAGGATTCACTATCGAGAGCGGCGGTCGGTTCGTCGGCCAAGAGGACAGTCGGTTCACTAACCAAAGCACGCGCAATGGCTACGCGGAGACGTTGACCTGTACTTAATTTGGCAGGTTTATAATGCAGATGGTCTGCCAATCCCATTTTTTCGAGCACTGCTTGAGCGCGAGGTTTCCAATCACGGCGGGCAATATTTCCCGCAAAAGCAAGCGGCATCACAACATTTTCGATAGCAGTTAAATTAGACAGCAAATAATGATTCTGAAAAACATAGCCAATGTGTTGGGCTCGAAAACGGTCACGTTGTGCTTCCGGCAAATTATAGAGGGCCTGTTCGCCGAAGCGAACGGTGCCCACTGTTGGTTTCATCAAGCCAGCCGTGATGTTAAAGAGTGTCGTTTTGCCACTGCCGCTGACCCCTTTGAGTAGAACTTGACTCCCGGCTTGGATCTCCCAATCTGGAATATTTAAGACAGGACGGGGTTCAGCATTCGGACTTGCATAGATATGTTTCAATTCTGTGAATTGAAGATTCACTACTCAAGGACCTCCATTTGCTCGGCGTAAATGCGTACCAGACTGACCATGCCGGTTTCGGCATCTACTGAACTACCAATTTCCAAGCGGCCTGTAATCCGCACCGGATATGGGGTGTAAACGACTTCTTCTTGTGTCAAATAAATCAAGGCAATATCGTCTGGCCAATCAGCCGCCGTACTACAAAACGGACAACTGGAAAGAGGAATACTGGTCAATACAAAGAAGTCCAACTTGGGTTTCAGCGGTGGGGCAACATACCCTTCCATTACTACTTTATCCCCGTCTAAGGAAACTAATTTATCCGACAAGACCAAACCCGTGCGCATATTGAAGCCATCATAGAATTCATTGAAGAACAAACTTACCGGGGATTCTTCAAATATGACTTCACTGCGCGGTGTCGGTTGATAAGCTTCATCAGTAGCGGCGGCGATAAGACGCGCTTCACCCTCCTCCAAATCGTTATCCAAAGGCGTCGGGGTAGCTTCAATATTTGCATTATCAGCACTATTATCTTGCGTCGTGTTAGTGTCTGCGACTGAGGCGACGGGTGGTGTATAAGTTGGGGTAGGTTGTGTGTTCCGATCTTCTTCCGGTATAGAGGTAATTTCATCAATGCCATCGCCTGTTTGATCACAAGCGGATAGTACCAAAGCACTCAATATCATTACAACTAACAACAATTTTAAGCGCATTTTGTCTCCTTAAAATCATACCATCTCAGTAAATGTGCCATTGTTTCAAAGTATAGACGTGCTTAATGATAATTATATGAGAATCTGTGGCTATTCAACTTGTGAAATCCATACGATTTGCCATAATTGATACAATATCTCAATGATATAAAGTACCAATTAGATTGTCAAGTTTCGGATAAAGCTGATTGTGGGTATACTCTTGACTTTATAAATGATACAAAATATCATTTATGAAATTAATCAGGTCTAATGCAAAAGGATACAGCATTTGAAAACCATACATTTTGTTGTGCGTATTGGTTTAGGGGTAGTGTTTTGCTTAAATATCTTGGCTATAGCTCAGGATAGCCATGCCCAAGATAGTGAAGGTCTCAACATCGTTGCCACGCATACGATTCTGGCTGATATTGTGGGAAATGTAGCAGGCGATACAGGCTATGTGGTGAGCTTAATGACACCGGGGGACGATCCGCACAGTTTTAATCTCAGCGCGCGGGATATTGTGACACTCGAAGATGCAGATATTGTGTTTATTAATGGCGCTGGATTCGAGGAAACTTTGTTAGATGTTATCTACGAAACATCGTCTGACAAAGTTGTGGTTGCTTCAGATTGTGTCAATATTTTGCCGATCGCGGATATTGGATTGGCCGACAATCATCAACATGAAGAGAACTCTGGCGAAAACCATGTCGATGAGATTGATGCTGACGTACACGATGAACACTGTCATTTGCACTATGAAACACTAGAAACCATGACATCAATTTCAGAACATAGTGAAGACACCTTAGGGCATTTATACGAAGCAGATTGCGCCGAAGGTAATTGTGATCCACATGTCTGGCTAGACGTCCAAAATGTGATGCTGTGGACCTTACAAATTCGTGATGCGTTGATTGAACTTGATCCAACCAATGAGCAAATTTATCAAGAAAATGCCGCCCAATATTTGACACAATTGGTAGAACTAGACACGGAAATGAGTAATGCCTTCTTGCAAATTCCGCATGAGGATCGTATTTTAGTGACGAATCACGATGTACTCAGTTATCTGGCATATCGCTATGATTTTGATATTGTTGGCACGGTTGTCCCCACAGCGAGCACGAGTGCTGAGCCATCGACCAGTGATGTCATCAGTGTGATTACGACGATTCAAGATACAGGCGCTACTGCAATTTTCGTAGACAATACAGCGAATTCAGTGGTGGCGGAACAAATTGCAGATGAGACGGGAATTCGCGTGCAAATCCTTTATACTGGCTCATTGAGTGTAGCGGATGAACCTGCCGCAACCTATCTGGATTATATGCGCTATAACACCCAACAAATTGTTGATGGTCTAAATCATTGATATTTGAATCACGCTAAAAAAGCCCATGCCTGAAATTGAGGAAAATAATATCAGGCATGGGCATACACTATCTTGTTTTATCTAGGGCAGAGAAATATCGCTAAAAAGCATTTTGTCACGATGCCGAGCATAACGAAATAGCCCTTCTTCAAATTGCCAGCGCCAAGAAGCAACCATGCCAAAGCGCAAATCCTCGATGTATGTCAAAACCTGCTCGATTAATACATCTGGCGTTGTTGGATTATTTGTCATCATCGATTCAATATGTTCAGCTGTGTCCAAGAAGTTCCGCCGAAGTAGGTTTACACGATTACTCACTCGATAAACAGCATCTAGAAAATCTGAGGCAGGGTCAGTTTGATCCCCATTCAAAAATTCAATTGCAATCAGATTGAATAGCGTTTGATCTTCAACAACCTCTTTGTAGAACGAGAATAAATCATTCACAAAACCTGCATAACGAACAGTTTGCAGTTCTAGCTCGTGAATCATTTCCGCAATACCATATTCAGTGAGTAGATCGTAAGGGATATAGTTATCCCGACTAAACTGCGTCAGCATAACCGTTGGTTCCATGCCGGAAACTTGATCCCTCAATTCGATGTATTCATCTACTGTCAATGGATGAAATTTATCTTGATCAATGATCGCTTCCCGCAAATGATTGAGTAGGTGGTTGCTAAATTCCTTAAACCAGTTCAATGCCTGCCGGGAATCATAAGCCATAATATAATCATGGAATTCTTCCATGATTTCAGTGGTGATTTTTTCGACGGGATGATCCCCCAACTGTTCTTCGGGGATTTTTCCTGTCAGATGAATATATCGCAGATAATTGCGAATACGCGCCATCATATCAAGTGTACGTTCTTGTTCTTCAGGCGGGAGAAATTTGAGCCGATCGTTGCCGTTGTAGTCATCAATATAGAATAGAAGTCCGTAAAATTTACCAATGATCAGTAAATGATCTTCGTCAACAGTTATAGGATGAAGATAAGCAGACATGGTATTGTAGACATCGCCAACACCATCATGCCAAATATTATTGGCTTCGCAGAAGGCTTTCACATTCGCTTCAACACTAGCTTGGTATTTGTTAGGATGATAATAGTTATAGGCATAGTCTGTATCAAGTTCAAGAAGCTCTTCTAAAGAGAGTTGTTTATCCTGCTTATTGAGTGCATCAATTAGTAGGAAATAGGCATCTTGAACACGTTGCAAGTCTTGCTGAATAGTAGACATAGCGATCTCCCTGACTATGATTCTTCAATATAAAATTGTTACCCAATTTTTATTGTTGACCATTTCGAAAGATCACACAAGTTAACTATTGGTTAATATAAACATAAATTTGTAAATTTTTATGATATTTATATAGTTATATAAATTATTTATAGTCTTGGGCTGAATATATATAATATTTATGTTGATTTTGCTTCAATAAAATAGCATCTAACAATTTTGCCAGATGCTTCCAATCATAAAAAAAATATTATAGGAATTTACGAATTTGTTTCCCAGAAACCGCACATATAATCAGCGGCAGGGTGACGAACACGTCGAATGGAATCTACAACCGCCTGATAATCATATTCAACGCGATGAGAGGTAACGGTATAGCCGGATTCATCGGCTTCAAGAATGGCATAATGGGCTCGTTTCTCTCCAAAGCGACCGGGGGGATTACTCACACTAGCGACATTGACACAGTGAATATTTTTGACACGTCGTGCATGGGCCCGATGATAGTGTCCCACAAAAATTAAATCCGCTTGGGCATCTTTCAATAAATTGTATAGACTGTCATCGGATAGACTTTCATAAATACCTAATCCATCATCCTTACCCGGTGAAGCATGAACAGCTAAAAGCCGAGTGCCATCGGGCAAATTCAATCGATATTCAAGCGGCAAGGTATCAAGCCAACTGAGTAAACCCTTAGCCTCTAAATAACCCCGTGCCCAGACGAATTGCGCATGTACGTCCAGAAAAGTCGGTAACAGATTAGGATTACGAACGACATCATCAAAAGATGGTGACGGGCGATCAGTCGTTAATATATAGCGATCTGTATTGCCTCGCACAAAATGGGTATTCGGCAATGTCTCAAGGCGTTCAATAACAGTCGCCGGATCATAACCAATTGCGCAATGATCACCGACCACAATATAGCCATCAACGGAATTGTCAATATCCTTTAACACCGCGTCTAAAGCAATCGGATTCCCATGAATATCAGAAAAAATAGCGAGCCGCATCAGTACATTTCTCTCTACTCAAAACACACAAATTTGTAAGTATATTCTTATTGATTCGGTTTGCTGACGCAACTTCGAATCCTATTGCATGTCGCATAACCTCATGTTAGACTTCGGGTTGCTTTTACGCTATCGAATTTAAGATGAGGAACTGCATCCCTTATGCGTATCTCACGTTTATTATTTCTGAGTTTAATTTTAGTTCTTGTTTTTGCGGTTATTCAGCCTACTTTGCCTGCGGCTCAACCAGTTACGGCGCAAGGTGGCACAACCGCTACAACAGTTGATCAAGTAAATGTTCGTTCAGTGCCCGGTTTAAATGCTCGCATCTTGGGCACTTATCCCATCGACACGGTTCTGAATGTTGAAGGACGTGAAGATCAACTGGGGAATGGTGGTATCTGGGTTTATGCAACGCCCGCAAGTGGCGGAACATCCGGTTGGGTTCTTTCTGACTATTTAGTATTTGGTGCTGGTTTTAACATCGAATCATTACCAGTTATCAATGCCACTGGTGAACAAGCTCAAACGGGCGCAGGTGGAACTGATTCAGTTGGTGATGGTAGTTACACTGCCGCCGCTGTCAATTTCCGACGCGGTCCGGCTTTGAACGCCAGCATTATTCGCACATTGTCTTCAGGTACACCCGTTGACGCTATCGGGCGTAACAATGCTGGAACATGGGTAAAAGTCTCCGTAAATGGCGAAGAAGGTTGGCTCTATGCAACCTTAGTTTATGTGCCAAACGGAGCTTCCAATTTGCCAGTGGTTGAAGAAGTGGCTAATACACAAACCATTAGTGTTCCTGCCGGTGGTTTACCCGGTTCAACACTCAATCCGGTTAATTTCCGAAGTGGCCCAAGCACAAGCAACGGTATTATTACGACCCTTGCGGCTGGCACACCAGTTGCATTTACGGCCCGCAACAGTAGTAACACCTGGTTTAAAGGTCAAGTAAATGGCCAAGAAGGTTGGCTCTACTACACTCTCGTTTCTATTAACGGTAATTCCAGTGATTTGCCTGTGGAAGGTCCTGCGCCAGCCGCGGCCGGTGGTGCTCCGGTCGGTGGCTCACCCGGTTATAGTAGCGCGAATTTGCGGATCTTCTCCTATGGTGCCCATGTTGCGAACTTCAACCACGTTGGATTAATGCAATATGCCGGTATGTCATGGGCTAAAGTCCAAGTTCGTTATGGGCGTGGCGCTGATCCCGGTGGGGCATGTGGCACTGTCAATTATGCCCACAGCCTTGGTATGCGGATCTTGATTGGTTTGGTTGGTCATGCTGGGGATGTAACGGCTGGTCAAAGCTATTTCAATGACTACGCAAATTATGCGGCTGGTTTGGCGGCATGTGGCGCGGATGCGATTGAAATTTGGAACGAACAAAATCTTGATCGCGAATGGGCGGCTGGCCATCTTGATCCTTATGCTTATACGCAACTGCTCGCGACATCTTACAATGCAATCAAGGGTGTAAATTCTGGCACGATCGTCATTAGCGGTGCACTGGCCCCAACGGGTGCTGAAGGTGCATTCGGGCGCGACCATGTTTGGAATGATAATGCTTACCTAGCTGGCATGCGTGATGCTGGCGCGTATAACTATATGGACTGCCTCGGCGCTCACTATAATGAAGGTATCGTAAGTCCGTATGCAACCAGTGGTGACCCACGCGGTGGCTACTATACACGCTATTTCTATGGCATGGTCGGCACTTACTACAATACCATTCGTCGGCCCATTTGCTTTACAGAATTGGGCTACTTGACCCCTGAAGGTTATGGTCCGTTACCGGGTGACTTCTCTTGGGCATCAAGCACAACACTTGCCCAACAAGCCC
>JBNLCD010000301.1:0-7049 GCA_050303635.1 Anaerolineae bacterium | reverse complement strand
GCGCCCGACACTATTATCTATCGGGTTAGCATGGATGGCCAGCAACGCGAGATCATCACTAATGAGACCTATGGCGGCAATCCGGCAGGGTGGTCAGCCAATGAACAATGGTTCTATTTCACGACCTACCATACACAAACGACGCGGGGTTTACGTCGAATTAATATTGATAGCGGGGAGATTGAAATTCTTTTGCCGCAACCCGGTGATGAAGATGCGGAAGTTTTCAACTTTACCCGATGGATTGAACAAGGTGCGGAATTTATCTATCGCGTCGAGGACCAATATTACAGTTATGACATTGAGTCGGGCGAAAAAACATATCTCATGCAAATTATAGGAGGTCCTTATTCACCCATTCTGTCACCGGATCGTCAATGGCTGTATTCCCTTGATGCCAGCGGAATCTATCGTTTGCCAGTCGGCACGGATACGGAACCTGAACTCCTTGTTACTGGGGACCAATTCAGACACACCTTTGACGATGATTTCGCAGGTTTTTACTACACAATCGTTGTTGACGATCAGCCGCAATATTTCTATTTTGATTTAAGTAATCTGACGTCCGAGCCCATCAATCAGCTTGATTACTTGCAAGCCAGTACTTCTGAAGAAAGAATTTCACCGGATGGCAGTTATATTGTTCTACCTAACACGGATGATGTGTGCTATATCGGTGTCAGCGATGAAGAAACGGTTTGTCTCAGTAATGAAGCTTATCCCATTGATGAAGAATTTTTAGGGTGGGCTCCGGTTATGAACGATACATCATGGCATCCGACCGAAATGAAGGTATCAAGTCTACTTTTGGGTTCGGGTTTGCTGAGCAGTTTACGTTTATATCATCAATAAATGGTAAACAAAAAGGGCAGGAGAAATTCTAGCTCTTGCCCTCAATTTTGCGAGAAAATTATTCGGCTTCTTCAGTTGGCGGTGGTCCGGAGCTACTCCCATCACCAGAGCCAAAATCATCACCGAGGGATGGTAAGGTTTCAATGGCTTCCGGTTCATCCGTGGGCGCAACTTCAATGGTTGGCGCGGGAGTGTTCGGGGCATCCTTGAGTTCAGCAGACGTCGCTGTTAGATCATCGAACGTGACTACAACGGTTTGATCTTCAAGGCCGCCGGCTAGGAGTCCAACTCCACCCACGCGATTAATTTTATCTTCGCCTTCTTCAACCGTGAAATCGCCGACAAACTCACCGTTCACATAAAACGCCAGATAATCATCGAGGCAATAGGCTTGAAATTCATTGGTGGCATGCCCTGTCTTGATGGCATCGTTTTGTTGCCACGGTTCCAACAAGAACAAACTGCGGCCGTCAATGCGCGTAATTGTCCAGTAACCATCCGCGCCAACTAAGAACGCATAGCCAGAACCATATTGATCGAGCCGACACGCGACTCCATACCAATTATCATCCTGGCCGTCACGCACGGTGGCGGTGGCTTCAACTTTTACATTTTTGAATTCGGGGTATTCTTGGGTCGTATCTGGCCAGATACTGCCACCCCATAAATACCGCGCCCCACCTACATTATTGACGGTAATGACATATTCACCATCTTCAATGACAAGCGAGCCATTTTCGCCTAAATCGGTGGTTTCAAAGACATCATTCGCAGAGAAATCAATCGTATACGATTGGGAATCATCCGTGTTGATATCATCTGCGCCATGTTCAGGATCACCACCGCCACACGCCGCTAAGATAAATAGACTAAGCACTGCCATGATGAGCCATTGATGACGAGAAATTTGTACCTTAAATCTCACATTTTACTCCATTCAAATACCAAAAAACTAAGCGTGGGGTTCCCCCACTGTATTACGCAACATACCGAGGCCATCGATTTCGAGCTCAACCACATCGCCGACTTCTAGCCAGCGTCCGAGTGGGCTTTCAGCACCTTTGAGCTCCAATAAACAGCCTGTGCCGACCGTGCCACTGCCAATCACATCCCCAGCATAAAGCATGGTGTCGGCGGAAGCACGCTCAATCATCTGAGCGAATGTGAAGTAAATATCTTTCGCATTCCCCCGTGATAATTCTTGGCCATTGACCCGTGCGACCATTTCCATATCGTAGCGGGTGTCCGCTCCGGTGCCAATCCTACGTGCTTCTAATTCGTCTAAACTGACGAGTTCGGGACCTAAACTCGTCGCAAAATCTTTGCCTTTGGCGGGACCAAGGCCAACTTTCATTTCTTTGCGTTGGAGATCACGAGCGCTCCAATCATTCATAATCGTCAAGCCACCAATATAATCCATCGCTTTTTCAGCAGGGATATTGATGCCATCTTGGCTGACAATGAAAGCAATTTCGAGTTCATAGTCTAGCCATTCAGTATGACGTGGCTTGGGCACGACTTCATCATGACGGTAAAGGGCCAGATGATTGGAAAAATAGAATACAGGGATATCATACCAATCAGGGAGCATATCTTTGCCCCGATTAGCCCGAGCAGTTTTGACGTGTTGTTCAAAGGCATAAAAATCGCGTAGAGAATTGATTTTTTCAGGGATGGGGGTGCGCATGTAGGCAGTTCCTTTATTCACTTAAAGAGTATTTCGACAGACATTGAGTTAAAAGCATTATGACCTTTTTTACCAAAAAGGTAATGCCAAAAAACTCTAAATTTAAAAGTTTTGGTCAAGCTTTAACAGAAGCTTGAAGTTGTCATTCTTTTCAATAAAGAATAGGGACATAGCCTCGTATAAGCCATGTCCCTATGTTGTTATTTCAACAAATTTGGGTGGGCTCCAAATTGTTTAGAGTGTACCGCGTAATTCTTGTTCGCGTTCGATGCTTTCAAAGAGGGCTTTGAAGTTACCTAAACCAAAGCCACGACTACCCCGCCGTTGGATGATTTCATAGAACATGGTGGGGCGATCTTGGACCGGGCGCGTAAAGATTTGCAAGAGATAGCCTTCGTCGTCGGCGTCAAGCAAAATACCGAACTTGCGCAAGACTTCCAAATCTTCCTTCACCGTCACATTCTTCTCTTTGATGCGTTCAATAATGACCTCATCATAGTAGGCATCGGGCGGCGGGGTCAAAAATTCAACGCCGTGCTTCGACAATTCGGTCACGGTACGGACAATATCATCCGTAATTAGGGCCACATGTTGGGCACCCGGTCCGTGATAGAAATCGAGATATTCTTCAATTTGGGATTTTTTCTTACCTTCAGCGGGTTCATTAATGGGGAATTTAATGCGCCCGTTGCCGTTTTCCATTACCTTGGACATCAAGGCCGTGTATTCGGTGCTAATGGCTTGGTCATCAAAGTGCATGAGTTGGCGGAAACCCATGATTTGGTGGTAGAAGTTCACCCAATAATTCATCTTACCGAGCTCAACATTGCCCACAATGTGGTCAATGGCGGCTAGACCGACACTATTCTTCGATTCGTCAGCACCTTCAATGGGGCGATAGCTGGGCAAGAAGATACCTTTGTAATCCGTCCGCTCAACGAATTTATGAATGGTATCGCCATAGGCTTGAATTGCGCTAATCACGACGGTGCCGTGTTCATCACTATATTCTGTCGGTTCAATGACACCGACCGCACCACGTTCAGTGGTTTGGTTGTAGGCATCGGTGGCCGAACCCACTTCCATAGCAATCACTTTAATGCCATCGCCATGAATCAGATGATGGGTACTGATATCAGTATTGGGATGGTAGGGGGCTGTGAAAACTAGATTGATTTTGCCCTGACGCAATACATAAGATGCACTGCGGCGGTTGCCTGTTTCTAAACCAGAATAGGCAACAGGCGTAAAACCGAAAGCATGTTGATAGTAATAGGCGGCTTGTTTGGCATTGCCGACCCAATATTCAACATGGTCCATTGCTTTGATGCTGAAATAATCAGCTTCTTGCGTAATGGGGCGATCATCGGTTAAGGGGGATTCCTTGATCGTCATTCGACGCTCCTTAAAATAAAAAAATAGGTGTATATACGATACAATTTTATTGTAACGACCTCAGGGTCTTAAAACAACACCTCGCTTGTCTTTGGTTTTAATAATGAAATGACATTAAATCCTTAAAATACTTCACCCAATTTGAAATGCGCGCGTTACAATACACACAGAACTATTTTTTAAGGAGGAATTTATGCAACTTAAAGGTTTAACCGCATTAGTTACAGGTGGTGCATCAGGTTTAGGAGGAGCCTGTGTGCGACGTTTTGTTGACAATGGCATGCAAGTTGTTATTGCTGATGTCAATGTAGACGGTGGCCAAGCTTTAGCCAGTGAACTCGGTGATGCGGTGCGTTTTCACAAGACTGATGTTCGTCAAGAAGATGATGTGCAAGGTGCGATTGATACCGCTTATAACGCGTTGGGTGGTTTAAATGTGGTCGTTAATTGCGCAGGTGTGGCCACCGCTAAGCGCGTCGTCGGACGGGAAGGTCCACAATTTCTGGCTGATTTTCAGCGCGTGATTGATGTGAATCTGGTGGGCACATTTAATGTCATTCGCTTGGCGGGGGCGCGGATGATGCAAAATGAAGCGCAATCTTCAAGCGAACGGGGTGTGATTATCAATACGGCGTCGGTCGCCGCTTTTGATGGACAAATTGGGCAGGCGGCTTATTCCGCCTCAAAAGGTGGCGTGGTGGGTATGACGTTACCTGTGGCGCGTGAATTTGCAAAATTTGGTATTCGGGTGATGACGATTGCGCCGGGTATTTTTGATACGCCCATGATGGCGGGTTTGCCGGAGCCAGCCCGCGAATCACTAGCCGCACAAGTACCCTTCCCTTCGCGGTTGGGTCGCCCTGAAGAATACGCGCAATTGGCACAAGCGATTATTGAAAATGAAATGCTAAACGGGGAAGTGATTCGATTGGATGGCTCGATTCGGATGTCTCCGAAGTAAGTTTACACTCATTTTAGGCAATTTCGACAAGATTTTAAGGCACTAATAGCGGGGATTTGTTACAAATTCCACAAACCGACTAAGCGGATGGACAATGTAAAATTGACAAGACTGCGAGTTGTGCTTAAACTCAACCGTGATTGGTTTATTTAATAAATTTCCCAAAACTATATCTAAGGAGTTTCCGGATATGTCGAAGAAGAGTATTTTAGTTTTGCTTAGCCTCGTTTTGGCTTTGGCGCTGGTTGCACCCGTTGCCGCGCATCCCCAAAGCTCAAATGATGCTGAGGCCCGTTCTCAAGTTGATGGTATGACCATCCGCATCGGGACAAACGCTGAATATCCGCCTTTTGAAGAAATTGATGAAAACGGTGAATTTGTAGGTTTTGATATTGATTTGATGAACGCCCTCGCCGCTGATGGTGGTTTTGAAATCGAATGGATCAACACCCGCTGGGAAGGTATCTTCTTTGCTTTGGGTGAAGGCGAATTCGACGCTGTTATTTCAGCCGCTACCATTCGCTCTGACCGTGAACGTATTGTTGACTTCACCATTCCTTACTTCGTAGCAAGCCAAAGTATTGCTGTGCAAGTTGATATGGCTGAAGATGTTGCGACCCCGGACGATTTAGCTGGTTTGACCGTCGGTGTCCAAAATGGTACCACCGGTGACTTCTTCGCTAGCGAAATCGAAGGTGTTGAAGTTGAACGCTTCGACGAAGTAACCTTAGCATTTGCCGCTTTGGGTCAAGGTTCAGTTGACGCTGTTATCGCTGATACCCCAGCCGCCGCCGCTATTATTGCTAACCAACCTGACCTCAACGTAACCATCGTTGGTGAACCATTGACCGAAGAATTCTATGGTATTGCGGTTAACCCCGAAATGCCCGAATTGTTGGATGCGCTCAATACGTCCTTGGGTAATGTTTTTGCAGACGGTACTTACGCTGAAATTTACGAAGCCCACTTCGGTGCCGCTCCGCCAGATTACCTTCTCGAAGGCGATTACGAATTAGACTTGTTCGTCGTTGATATGACCGATCCAGCTTCAGTTGGCGCTTATGCACTTTACAACTTGTTGATTGTTGGCGATCTCGAAGAATTAGCCGCTATCTCCTGTGCAGACTATGCTGAAAGCGAAGAATTCTATACTGAAGAAGATTTAGCTGATATCGCTGGCTTGAGTATTGATCTCAGTGGCTTAGAATTTACCAGTGAAGAAGATGGCGAAACTGCAATTGTTATCGCAAGCGGCAATATCGTCATTGATGATGGTACGGATTCATTCGAAGTACCGTTTGATCAACTCTTTGACGATCCAGCAACCGAAATGGCTATGGCTGAAGACGGCACTTGGCTCTTCTGCCCTGCCGAAGACATGGCTGAATAAATTATCTGTCGCTGTAGTTAAGTAGTAAAATAACGTCGGGCGTATCACGCAGTATTGAGATGCCCGACGTTTTTTTGAATTTAATGCTGTTTTGAAAGGTCTTATTTATGGATTCAATAAATTCGCCTCAAGATGATGTTCCTGAGGAAGTTGAAGTACCCTTAGAGGAATTACCGTGGAGTTCACGTCTTATTCTACGAGCGGGGCAGTTGCCTTGGTGGCTGATTATGATTATTGCCCTTGTGGTGGGTTATGGCTTTTTTACCTTGTCTGACCCGAATCAACGCGAAATCTTAACATGGCTCCTTGATAATCCACAAATCCATACTGATGAACTCAATAATGTCGTTTATGAACGCAAAACCGAAGCCGTCTTAGTAGACGAAATCTATTTGATTGCCGAATTAAGTGGGGATCGTCTTGAGATTAGCAAGAATTTTGTCATTGCTGAAGAAGAGGGTATTTTAGAATGTCCGGCTAATGCACCTGACGATTGCCTGAGTCAGCGCGGCACAATTGTAACTTATCAAGATACCCAAGTGGCTGAAGATGAAGAGCCGACGGGCTATTTTGAAATCGAAGGGGTGACGATTCCAACCTCACTCCTAGATTTAAGTAGTGTAGGCACCAAAGTTACTTTGCCGGATGGCAATAATCGGGTCATTACGGATGAAGATATTTTGGAACAAGGTGAAACAGAAGATTATGTTTTAGCCTGTGATCGTTTAATTGACCCGAATTGTGAAGATTTAGTCGGTCAATAT
>JBNLCD010000300.1:6793-7052 GCA_050303635.1 Anaerolineae bacterium | reverse complement strand
ATTATTTTAGAGCCCAGCGAACCCGACCGCGTTGGATTTATGGCGTGGCGCTCGTAGCTTTAATCCTCAGTGTCGGTATTCTCATTTTCCTATGGGGCGGTGACCGTTTTGGCGATTCTTCAAATAGTCCAAGACAATCGCCAACTCAAGTTGTTAAGCTTGCCACCGATACCCAATCTCCAACGCAAGTAATAACCCCGGAAGCATCGCCAACTTCTCTGAGTAATCTACCTACCGAAACGGGTACAGAAGTTGAACA
>JBNLCD010000300.1:0-6783 GCA_050303635.1 Anaerolineae bacterium | reverse complement strand
AACCGACCAACACGCGCATTCCAACGGTTACACCGAGTGAAACGCCGGAACCCTCGTTGACGGCATCTTTTACAGATGAGCCAACTCAAGTCACGCTCCCCACTGATACCGACACAGATGTCCCCACCGCTACGCCAACATATACACCGACCTTCACCAATACCAACACGGCGACTGACACATTTACGCCCACTTTTACCAATACTTATACGGTAACACCCACCAATACACCCAGTCCGACTATCACACCGACCATGCTCGGCGGTGGCACCGGTTACCTAATTTTTTTGTCAAATCGGGACACGACGCCCGGACCAGATGCATATTCCAGTTTTTATCGCCTCGACATTAACACGGGTGATGCTCAGCGTACTAGCGGTGATAAGCGGATTTGGGCACCCAGTGGTGAACAGTTTGCATATGTCGAGGGTAATCTGGATACGATGATGTATGTTCTCTATATCGCCGATCGGGATGGTTCTAACACACAGGTCATATTCAGTTCCGATTGTTCAAGTTTTTATGGTAATCCGTTGTGGTCACCGGATAGTACACGCATATTGATAACAGCCGAAACAGAATGTGCGCATACCGATATTTTTGCGATTGATGTGGCAAGTTTGCGAATTACCAATCTAACTGATTCCTTATTCCCATGGGATTTCAGCCCGTCATGGTCGCCGGATGGCACCCGCATTGTATTCATTTCGTCGGTTTACACCGAAAACGGGGAAGACAATGGACAGGCTATTTTTATCATGAATGCGGATGGTACCAATCGGCAACAGATGACTTTTGATGGTGCGCAAAATGGCGATACCGTCTGGTCGCCCAACGGCCAGTTCATTGCTTATGTTTCGGATCGGGATGGTGATACGGAAATCTATATCATGACTGTCGACGGGTTTTATGTGCAACAACTAACTTTCAATTCGGCTTACGATTCAAGTCCGGCGTGGTCGCCGGATAGTGAATTGATTGCGTACGTGTCTAATCAAGATGGCGATTCAGAAATTTATATTACTAATTTAGATGGAAGCTATACCCGCCAATTAACCCAAAATGAAGTCAATGACACCAGTCCCCGTTGGGAAGTGATCCTTTCCGACGAGTGATTATTGAAACAAAGTTGGAATAATAAATCTGGATAAGGCGGTTTCAGTTTTTTTAACAACATGAGGCCACCTTATTTTTGTTTTGACGTGATTCGTGACATGCCGTATTATTAAGATTATAAATTCATCAGCTTTAGGAAGGGAGCTAACCATGCAATTAGGCCGTGTCATGGGCACAGTGGTTGCAACACGCCGCGCTTCGACGGCAGAAGGTTGGACATTGCGTGTTGTTGGCCATCTTAATGACAAAAACGAACTCAATGGCAAATTTAGTATCGCAGTAGACGCCCTCGGCGCAGATGAAGGCGAAATTGTTCTGCTAACGGCGGGGAGTGCCGCGCGCCAACATCAAGAGACAGCGGCGCGTCCGTGTGATTCTATTATTATGGCTATTGTCGACACGTGGGCGGTGGGCGACGATGTGCGCTATCTGAAATCAGCCGCATCCACTTAATCTTTTTCCTGCTTGGGGTCGCTACGCTGAACAGGAATTCTAAGTTTTTATTTTGTTGAGAGTTACGCACGTCAGCCAAAACATCTGACAGTTAGTGGTGCAAGGGCCTAATGTAGTTTAACAAAATAACGGTGATATAAAAACGGGCGGACACATAGGTCCGCACCCTACAAAGGCTGATCGCAACGCAACAAATTTGTAGGGGTGGGGCTTGCCTCACCCGTGTTCCAATATCCCGTTTAATTTTTCCAAACGCATCAAAGCGCATGTCCTGTAACAAGGCGGCTTTAGCCCCTTGCCTTTGCGGATGGATTGCGTAAATCTTATTTTGTGATCAATTATTTTTATTTACCCTAAAATGAAAATCCATTGGTGAGGCATCTCAAATCTATGCAAGCAAAACCCAATTTACCCAATGATGTATTTAATTCCCGGCAATTGCTCGACAAATTGATTGAGAGTGCGCAAAAATTAATGCCCTTTAATGCAGGTGGCATGGCAATTTGGGATGCTAAGCGCGAAGTATTGGTTCCCCATTTCAGTTGGCATGATGTTGATCCGATTGAAATGCCTGAATCGATCAAGTTAGGCCAAGGGATTGTCGGTACCGTGGCGCAAACCCGTGAACCCAGCCTGATTGGGGATGTTTTGAAAAGCGATGTTTATTTAGGCGTCTACGATCAGATGCGCTCGGAATTGACGGTCCCCATTGAATTGGATGGCGTGCTGTTAGGGGTTTTAGATGTTGAAAGTCGTGAGGTTGATGCTTATGACGAAACCCATCTCATGATTTTGCAAGCATTAGCTGATCAGGCCGCTATTATTCTCAATAACGCGAATATCTATCAAGAACTCAGCGTTAATTATGAACATCTGCAAGATACCCATCGCCAGATGACGCTCCGTAATGCCATTTCTGAAATCACCACCAGCAATTTAGCGCTCGAAGAAGCCTTGCCTAAAATGGCCGAATATCTGACCCAATTGGCCGAAGTCGATATTTGTGCAATTACCGTTTGGGACCCGATCCAGAAGAAAACAGTTCGGCTGGCGGCGTGGGGTACCGATGAAGATGTCTATAAAAGTGAGAAAAAACGTCCCGCCGATGCGCCATCTTTAACACGCACCATTGTGGAAAAAGCGGAAATTGTTATTTTGAACGATGCCCAAAATATGAAGTCGCCACCCACGCCCTTTATTGACGAACTCAATGCGCAGGCGCTCATGGCGATTCCATTAGTGGCGCGGGGTCGTACACTGGGCGCGATCTTCTTGATTCGAACAACGAGCGATGAACCCTTTGTCCAGGATGCTATTGATCCCCTCCGCACCTCGTTGGACCAAATCGGGCTCGGCATTGATAATCATCTGTTGTTGCAGGAAACGCAAATCAGTCTGAATGAAACCAGTGCCTTGCTGGAAATTGCCTCCATTGCGGCGAATGTTATTAAGCAAGAAGAAATGGTGCCGCAAGCCCTTGAAGCCATTCAAACCGTCATCAATATCGAAGCGGCGGCTATTCTATTATTTGATACCGAAAAAGAAGCGCTGTTTCCCTTACCCTATAGTCTTGGCTTCAACCCCTCGGCCAATGTTTCGCAATTCCCGATTGATGCGCGCGATAGCATTATGGCCGAAGTGTTCCGGATTGGACTCCCGCGCTATATCAATGATATTAAAGAATTAAAAGACGAGGAATTCGAACTGGCTAAAGATCTTGGCCTGCGGAATGTCTTGGTTGTGCCTCTGCGGGTGCAATTTCATCCCATCGGGGTGCTGATTGTTGGCAACCGTCCTGATGGTTTTTCTGGTTCGGAAGCTGGTTTCCTCGCGGCGGCAGGGAGCCATATTGCCTCCACGTTGCGACATACCGAATTATTAGAAGATACGCGCGCCCGGTTGCGGGAAACGGTGATGCTCCAACAAATTGCCTCCATTACATCCACGACGCTTGATTTGGATGAAATGTTGAAACGCACCATTCGGGCCACCTCCGATTTAATGCAAGCCGATGGCGCAGTGCTCTTACGTCCGAATTCAACCGAGACGGGTTTGGTGCCGCATGAACCCAGCGCATTAGGTGTGGCGCGCAGTTGGCTGGAATTGGAATGGTTCCTTGAAGATGATGACAATGATTTGGTCAAAGTCTTCCAGAGCAATCACGGATATGTCTCCAACGAACCCGTGCGCGATGGTATTTTTATTTATGAAAATATTCTGGCTGTCCCGCTGGTCACCGCCCACCGCACGATGGGGGTACTCTGCTTGATCAACCGTCGCGAAACAGGCTTTCAAGAGTCGCATGAAGTCTTTGTAACTGCGCTCAGTAGCCATATTGCGGCCCATATGCAAAATGCCTTGCGGTTTACGCATGAACAAAAACGCGCGACGGTGATGGGCACGGCTAACCAAATCAGTCGTGAAATCACCGAGAATCTGGCCCCGAAAGGCATGTTTGAGAAATTATGCCAATTGCTCAATACGGGTCTCGATTATGAAGTAGTCACCATTTTACTCATGGATGAAAATGATCGTCTCGAAGTCTTAGGGTATGCCACCTCCAATGAGGAACTCAAACTCGATCTGAATACCTTTGTTGATATTGAGCAGGGTATTGTCATTGAAGCGTTCGAAAATCGGCGTATCGAAGTTGATAATAGTCTCGCCGATGAAGATTTGTTGGTCAAAGCTCTCGCTATGCCCCAATTGCAAAGTATGATGGTTGTGCCCTTGCGACGGGAACGGATGTCGAGCGGGGTCTTATTGATTGCGAGTACAGAAATCGGACGCTTTGGCGATCTTGATTTTGAAGTGATGGAAATTCTCGCGCCGCAAATTGGAAGCGTGCTCGAAAACGCCCATCTCTACAATCAGGCCCAACGACGGTTGCTTCAACAAGGGATTGTGCAACAAATTGGACAAGATTTTGCCTCAACCCTGAATTACTCCGAACTCATGCAAGCGATTGTGCGCCATATGACGCGCGCGCTGGATACCTCATCCTGTCTGGTAGCGGTCTATTCCCCCCGGGATCAAATGGTCCGCATTGAAGCTGATTATCGCATCACAAAAACGGACGATGATCGCATTTCAGTGGAACCGTTGATGGTCGGTAGTCTCTATGCGATTGAAGCGCGTCCCGCCATGTTGCAGGCGATTGAGTCAAAAAGTACGGTGACCATTTATCGCGGCGACGAAACTAGCCCCAAACCGCAACGCGAGGTTTTGCGCCGTTTAGATGCGTTTAGCCAAATGATTGTGCCCATGATTGTGGGCGATCGCGTCATTGGTGTGGTCGATTGGATGGAACGTCGTCAGCCCCGCACCTTTACCCCTGAAGATGAACGTTTGGCGCTTATTCTGGTTTCACAGGCCAGTGTCGCTGTTGAAAACGCGCGCCTGTTCCGTGAAAGTGAACGACGCGCCACGCAACAAGCGCTCTTGCGTCAGGTTGCCGTTGAACTGGGACGCGTGAATCGAGTTGATGAATTACTCGAATATATTGTGGATGTCATTGTTGAATCGCTTCAAGCCGAAGATGTGGCCATTGCGACTCGCGCCGATGATCAACGACTCAACATCGTCAGTATGCGCAATAATTCTATTCGACCCAAGGATTTTGTCCTGAATAAATTGACACAGGTCCAAGATTCGCCGCAACTCTGGAACTTCCTACAAAATGGCTATACCGTACATGTGGAGCCAACCAGTGAGCCAGCGAATTATGCCGCCCGGGAATTGCTGGAATTGGTGCGCGGCTTTGCGGGAACTGTGATTATCACCCCTATCAATCAACGGGGTCAATTGCTCGGTGTGCTGGAAGTACGCATTAATCTCAATAATGCGCTGTTTGATTTGCAAACGACGCAAATGCTCGAATCTCTGGCAGACCAAACGGCCATTGCCATTGATAACTTGATGCTCTATCAACGCGAACAAAAACGGCTTGAGCAAATTGAGCGCGTGCAAGAATCTAGTAAGCTTATTTCAGCGGAACTGTATTTACCCAACTTGCTTGATTTAATTGTGCAAGAAGGGGCTAAAATCTTTAATGTGGCGGGCGTGAGTATTGAATTCCCTGATCCAGATGAAGTGAATTACATCATCCGCATGGCCCACGGTTTGAGCCAACGATTTATTGTCAAACGGATAACGCCAATTGACCCGCTCATTAACAGCATTGCGGAAAGTGTCGGGGTTCCCATTTATATTGATGCGCTCGATGCCATTGAAGAAGATTCCGCTCAACTCAAGCTTATTCAAAAAGAGAAAATTACGAGTGTGCTCAATGTCCCGCTCGTTAAAGGGACTGAGGTCCTTGGTTATATCCGGCTGTATCATTTTACGGGTGAACCGCATCAATCGTATACCGAACAAGATCATGAAATTGCCCAGCTATTCGCCAGTCAAGTGACCATCGCGTTGGAAAATGCGAAATTGGTGGGTGAATTAGAAGAACGCGCCCGCGAACTCGCTGAAGCCAACCGTCTGAAAAATGACTTCCTCGCCACGATGTCGCATGAACTCCGCACCCCGATGAATAGTATTATCGGCTTTTCGGACACCTTGCTGAGTGGTATCTATGGTGATTTGAATGAAAAGCAAGTGGGGCGGGTTGAACGTATTCACCGGAATGGGCGTAATTTGCTGGCGCTGATTGATGACTTGCTGGATCTCAGTAAGATTGAAGCGGGTCGGATGGAGTTGGCTATTGAAACGGTTGATATTTATGGCGAAATTCAGGCCTGTATTCTGGCCATTGAAAGCCAAATCCAGAGCAAAGGCCTGACGCTGGAAACTTATATTCCGGTGGATTTGCCGAAGGTTCAGGCGGACTCGCTCCGGTTGCGCCAAATTATCACCAATCTGCTCAGTAACGCCATCAAATTTACCCGTGATGGCAGTATTACGGTGCGGGTCGAAATCAACACGGAAACGCGTGACGATGGCACCAGTCATAAAGTCATCTGGACAAGTATAACGGATACCGGTATTGGGATTAAACCTGAAGATCAAGCGGTTATCTTTGATGAATTCCGTCAGGCCGATGGCAGTACCACGCGCGAATTTGGCGGGACAGGTCTAGGACTGGCGATTTGCCGCCGCTTGCTCGAACTTATGGATGGGCGTATCTGGGTTGAAAGTCGTTTAGGTAAAGGGAGTACCTTTATCTTTACGCTTCCGACAGTCTAAAAATCACTGTTCAGAAAATTT
>JBNLCD010000299.1:0-7066 GCA_050303635.1 Anaerolineae bacterium | reverse complement strand
CAAAATTTTTCTCCTTACAGCAGTTTACATACCTAGGACGGTGGAAACTCTGTCTAACAATGGTTCTAAAAAAAGCAATAATCCAATAATTAAAGCGAATAAGCTGGCGAGCAAAACGGCGGCGGCGGCGACATCTTTGCTAACTTGAGCCATCGGATGATACGTATCTCCAATCGCTAAGTCAATTGCGGCTTCGACACTGGCATTCACAAATTCCGCAACCCATACCAGCGCAATGGTTAGAATCAAAATAGCCCATTCGATATGGGAAAGATGAAGCCAGAAGGCCAATCCACCGACCAAGATACTGACCACCACCAAGATGCGGATGTTTTTTTGCCACATAAACATATAGCCAAAACCAGCGACAGCATCACGAAAACTTTGCCAGCGGTTGGGGCTAATCCGATACGCAAAATCAGATGGATTCACTTGCGCAGTTTGCACATATTTTTGAGAAGGAGGTTGAGTAGGCATCAATTGTTCAGCCAGTTCACTCTTACATTAACTTTTGGCCCATAGTTGATTACAATATACGCTAACATGGCCAGAATGCCAATGTTCCTTTAGATAAGACTTGATATGGACAGGAAATTTTATGGCAAAACTGATTGTGAATGCAGATGATTTTGGTTTCTCGTCGCCAGTAAATCAAGCAATTATCCAAGCGCATCAAGATGGCATTGTGACATCAAGCACCGTCATGATTAACCTACCTGATGCACCCTCCGGGCTTCAGCTTGTCCAACAAGCAGCACCTAATCTTGCGCTAGGTTTACACTTAAATTTGACAGATGGTTCACCGGTGAGTGAAGTTGACCAGATCCCATCATTGGTTGATGAAAACGGCATGTTTTATCCGATTGAACGTCTCAGTGAAGTTGCGCTCCAATATGATGCTGATGAATTATATCAAGAATTGGCCGCTCAGTTTGACTATTTCATTGAATTAACGGGTAAATTGCCCACACATCTAGATAGTCACTATCATATCGCTTTGATGCATCCTGCCGCATTAGAGGCAACTTTGGCTATTGCCAGTGAACATCAGTTACCGTTGCGTGAAGTGCTTCCCGATAGCTCTCTCGAGCAAGCTATTCCAACCCTGAAACACTTCATACCCAATATGCCTGATGATTTCATTACGATGTTGTGGAATATGTTACAAGAAGTGTTGGGTCGAAGCCCCCAACCTTTGACCCCCGCGCAATTCATTAACCGTTTTAGTGCCCCGACCAATACCCTTGGGGATTTACTCAATGTTTTGACCGATGTGGCTGAGATGGAGCGTCCTGCGGAGATTATGTGTCATCCGGGACTGGCCAATGACCCGAAGACCAGTATTGCCCATGCTCGTCAACAAGAACTTGATGCTCTGTGTCATCCGGCAACCCTTGAAGTGGTCGAAAAATTTGACATTGAATTGGTGAATTTTGGAACACTAAACGGCTAAAGATATAGAGGTAGCGTAAATTTGATAAGGCAACTGTGCTAGTTGCCTTATTTTTTTGAGGACTAACCGGCTTCAGCAATTGTCATGACGGCACCCGCCCGCAATACATGCAAAATAGGCGAAATATCACGATGTGCCATAGACTTTAGCGCGAGATCAAAGTCTGCTTTTGTTTCAAGTTTTTCATAGTTGATACTGATTAAGATATCCCCTGTATAGAGACCTATATTCTGCGCAATGCTTCCATTGCTGACTTCTGTGATCATCATCCCGTGTTTTTGGTTAAGGATATTCGCTTGCATGGCTGGCAATGTCACCGTTATGACACTGACCCCAAAATTTTCGTCATAACCTAAATCCTGATTGAGGATGTCTGTTGTCCGGGCTCTATCAAACTGGGCCTCTGCCATGCTTGCCAGTGTATCGCCAATTTCTTGCATTTGAGAATGTTGGTAGCGACGACTATAGCGCTGATCTGGCGTTTTCTGGATTAATTCATCCATGCGGTCAAGTTCATAGGCTGTTGCTTGATTCTTCTCAATAGACAAGAGAACTTTATTCATTTCAGCGGATTTACGGCGACGCGTTTGGCCACCTAACTCCCAGAGAACTTCATCGGATACCTGAGCAAAGATCTCTAGAAAATCTTCAGCAAAATCACCCGCCGTTGCATAGCGATCTTGGGGACGACTGGCCGTTGCTTTCCACAACACCTCATCAAGTTCTTTCGTATTAATATCGGAACGTCGCAAAATTGAACTTATGGGCGGGATTGTGTCGGATATATGAGATTTCATACCTTTCAGAATGGTTTTACTGTCGAATGGCATTTTGCCTGTCAACATTTGAAAACACATAATGCCCAAACTATAAATATCTGTTTGCGGTGAAATCGTATTGAGTTGCCAAATTTCTGGCGCAGAATAACCAATTGTGCCCACACTATGGTCAACATCGATATCAGTTTCTAACAAGAGATGGGCAATGCCAAAATCACATAAATAGGCTTGATCGGCATCATCAAAAAGAATATTGCTGGGTTTGACATCAAGATGGATAACCCCATGATCATGAGCATAATCAAGGGCGTTGGCAATATCAGCAATAATTTGCGGAATATCGGTATGTTTCAGGAGATAATTGTCAATACGTTCCATCAAACTACCTGAATTCATCAGGCGTTGAATCAGATAGACATAATCGCGCTCAATTCCAAATTCATAAACTGGCACAATACGCGGATGACCTAACCCCGCCACAACTTCAAACTCACGTTCAAATTGTTTGGGCCAAACAGGGTTATAAGCAATACTGGGCAACAAAATTTTGACTGCTACCGCTGAACCAGTCGGCGATTGTCCTTCATAGACAATGGCAGTTCCGCCTTCACCGATAACACGGCTCAATCTATAACCCTTGATCAACTCTCCCACTAAATTCATAAGGATAGCTCCCGTCTCATCCTTTATGTGCAAATATCCTATCATGATTAATAATAAGAGTCTACTTTTTCAATCTATAAGAAAAACGTAAAGCTAAATTAGTCTAAAACTCTGTTTATTTAAGCTAGATGTCGATTCTAAACTGAATGTGAATAAATGAATATCAATCGAAAGGGGTTCGGTCTGTTATCTGCGACATTTTTTTGTTTGAATAGTAGAGAGTGTTTTAGCAAATAGCCGAGGATAACCCCAATATGCAGATTAATCCCCAAGACATTGCTTCACGTGATATGTACAAATTATTGATTGGTTCGGTTCAACCCCGCCCCATTGCGTGGGTAAGTAGTGTGGATGCCAATGGTGTTCCCAATCTCGCTCCTTATAGTTTTTTTACAGCCGTGTGTTCTGACCCACCGACTATCATCTTCTGTCCGGGGGTACGGCGTCAAACGGGTCTCCCCAAAGATTCATTGCTCAATGTCCGTGAAACAGGTGAATTCGTGGTGAATATTGTCACCGAATCTTTGGCAGAGAAAATGAATATTACCAGCACGGAACTTGATCATGATGTCAATGAATTTGAATATGCGGGCGTTCAACCTGCTGAGAGCGTGATGGTGAATGTGCCGCGTGTAGCCGAGTCACCGATTGCGATTGAGTGTAAACTTGATCAAATTGTGACTATTAGTGATCAGCCTGGCGGTGGGTTTATTGTCGTGGGGCGGGTGGTTTATATGCATATCAATGATGATGTGTATATTCCCGACTTCAAAATTGACACGCTCAAGGTTCAGCCCGTGGGACGTTTAGCCGGACCGGGATATACGAAGGTCAATGATCTTTTTGAGATGCCACGCCCGAAACCGCAACTCAGCGAACGTTAATTCCGACAAAGATACTTGAATAGCCTTATCTACCCTGTATCTGCATAGGTGCGGGGTATTTTTATGTTGGAAGGATAGCTAACCGCGACAAATTGCTGAATTTAGTAAATTTACTTAAACTAATTAGTAAGCCTAACTAGATTTGAAGGATAAAATCCCAATGCGCCGTCTTATTATTCTTTTAATGCTTATTTTAACCGCATCAACGACTGTCCATGCCCAAGTAGATCAGTGTGACACGGTTTTGCAGATGGCAATTGCCGAAGCCAATGAAAACTGTGCCGATATGCCAAATGACAGTGTATGTTATGGGGCAGGTGATGTATCAGTCGAAACACTTGATGGCAGTGATGCCACAAGTTTTACCCAACCAGCCGATAGCTATGCAATGGCTGATGTGGGTGCCATTGTCGCGACACCGCTTGAGTCTGAAACTGAAAATGTAGGCATTGCGATTGTAAAATTAGCCATCGATGATGCGGCTAACTCCGAGAGCATTGTCCTCATTCTGATTGGCGATGTTGTTCTCGAAAATCTGACTGAAGAGAGCGATCCCTATCCTTATTTATGGTTTACTCAATATGGCACAAGTCCAGCTTGTGGAGGCAGTCCCAGCGGTATCCTTATCCAAACACCCGCGCACACAGCCACTACGCTCACCATCAATGGCGTGGATATGACATTTAGTTCGACTGTTTTTCTCCGTGCGCCGCGCGATGACAATAACATATTGACCCTTAAAACTATTGAAGGATCGGCGCAAATAGGTAATCAAACCGTCTTGGGTGGATTTAGTGCATCGGCTGAATTTGACCCCGAAAATAGTGAAATCATGGGTGATTGGACTGAGCCTGAACTGTTTGATGATGAGTTTAGGGATGACACTGAATTCTTTGATCAATTTGATGAAGATTATCTCAATTATGACTTTGATATTCCGGATGACGAGTATTTGGCTGAACTTGAAACTTGGTTGGCTGAAGGCGACTATGATTATGAAGATTTAGTCGGCGTCTATGATGATGGTAATTGGGATGAGGAGTTTGGGGACGAAAGTGATTTTATTGATGAGGACTCCGTGTCCGAGGATGATGAATACATTGAAGCAGATGATTATGGCGATGAAGATCCTGAGTTTGAAGATGATATAGAAGAAGATGGCGATTTTGTAGAGGAATAAACTCTCTGGATGTAGCTAATCAAAAAGGCGACTAGTTGTTAACCTAGTCGCCTGAATTTTTTCTAGCGGATTAAACAGCAATTCGCGGGACAAATATCATGGTTCGGTGGACGATAACCCAGCGCCGGACGGTCTGGATTTTCGGTCATGCGCTCCTCAATCAATTCGCGAATCATTTGAATAAATTTGGGATGTGTTCCGACGGTAGGTACCCGAACCAGATGCAAATTGATTTTTTCAGCAGTCTGCATGGCTTCGGTATCCAGATCATAGAGTACTTCCATATGATCGGAGATAAAGCCAATCGGCACCAAGACAGCGGCGGTATAACCTTTAGCGGGGACAGTTTCTAGATAATCGCAAACATCCGGCTCAAGCCATGGTACTTGGGGTGGACCACTCCGGCTTTGATAGACTAAGTCCCAATTCTCAACACCTACACCTTCGGCGACTAAGCGGCAGGTTTCACGCAGTTGCGATTCATAAGCACTGCGGTCGGCCATGCTAGTCGGAATACTGTGTGCCGAGAAAATGAGCTTGGTGCTGTCTTGATGTTCCGCCGGTAAGCTGTCATAGGTTTTTTGGACATTATCAATATTGGCTTCAACAAATGACGGATGGTTAAAGCCAAAACGCAAACGGTCAAGTTCGGGCGCACCTTCACCCACCTCAGCCAGCGAATCAGCAATGTTTTCACGGTATTGACGACAGCCAGAATAGGAGCTGTACATGGAGGTGATAAACGTAATCACGCGTTTGACACCATCGGCTTGCATTTGGCGCAAAGTATCAGTTAAGAAGGGATGCCAATTGCGATTACCCCAATAAACCGGTAAATCCAGATTATGGGTTTTAAGTTCAGTTTCTAAGGCGGCAATGAGTTGGCGATTTTGTTCATTGAGCGGACTCACACCATCAAAGAGTTTATAATGTTCCGAGACTTCTTCTAAACGTTCACGGGGAATACCGCGTCCAGTAGTCACATTTTCCATAAAAGGAATGACTTCATCCATCCCTTCTGGACCACCAAAAGACAAGACTAAGACTGCATCGTATTCCACGGCTTCGTTTTGAAAACGTGGTGGAATGCTAGGGCGATGACTCATTGGTAAACACTCATCCTATTTTCACTGCATGATGAATAAGTTGAGGCCGATTATAACCCACACTTGGCCGTAAGTGGGGGACTTATAGGAAATTCTAAGGGAAAATGGGGAGGATTGTCATAAATATTTTTGTCAATATAAAAGGCCACGATCATGTCGTGGCCCTAAGTTTGCTATCTTGTGGGCTGTAACGAAATTACATGCTCAACTTCTTGAAGAAGCGTTCTGGGACATTGCGGATAATCATCATAATGAACATCCAGAACCACGGCGTATACGCAATATTGCTACCATTCTTCATGGCTTTATGAATATCGCCGCCTACCTTAACAGGACTGGAATACATCGGATTTTTCTTCAAATTCGCTGTCATGGGTGTGTCGACCAAACCCGGTTTAATTGTCAAAACACTGACGCCAGCCTTATCGAGACGGGCCCGCAATCCTTGTAAATAGGTGCTGACGGCGGCTTTGGCGGTACCATAGGCATAGTTACTCATCCGCCCGCGATCACCGGCTACCGAGGAAATGACGGCAATGGAACCCCGCCGTTGTTCTTCAAAATAATTCGCAATCGGTGTGAGAAGTGACATCACACTCAAAGCATTGATGCGAAATTCACGTTCCATATAGGCAAAATCTTCTTGCGCTTTGGTTTGGTCAGTGAGGGTGCCATAGGCCAATAAAACGGCGTCTAAGCCATCCATTGCTTCAACGGCTTTGTTCAGCACTTCGGTGTGACGCTCAAAATCAAGCACATCCAGTGGCATACAAGAGACTTGTTTCGCTCCGCGTACCGTTAAATCATCGCTCAATGATTGGAGACGATCTTCTTCCAACGCGACTAAAAAGAAGGATGCGCCTTCATCGGCAAAATAGCGGGCAGTTTCATGCGCAATTGCAGAGGTTGCGCCAATGATCATGATTTTCAACATAGATTAGTTTTCTCCGGTTACTCGTCGCCAAAAACTCGACGAAAATTTAGGATCAATATATTGAGCA